>NZ_CADBFF010000016.1:0-64625 GCF_902793885.1 uncultured Succiniclasticum sp. | reverse complement strand
CATCCCGAACACAGCAGTTAAGCTCTCACGCGTCGAAAGTACTGGGCTGGAAGCGGCCTGGGAGGATAGATTGTTGCCGGTCAGAGACGAAGCCCCCGTGCTACACGTGCGGGGGCTTTTACTATGGGTTAATCTACTAAAAATCGCTTTTATTTATAGTACGTTGGTAGTATAATTATAATGTATAGGTGTGTAATTAATTAAGTAAGTTTTAATTGCTTCCTATTCTTTTTCGTGTTTCGTGTTTGTTTCCGAATACTATTTTTGATAGCTAAATTGATAAGCAGGTGATTTTATGCGTATTGTTGTTGTTGGCGCCGGTAAGATGGGTTACAGTATTGCCAAACTTCTGGCAGACGGTTCTTATGATGTTGTGGTTATTGAACAGGAAGATGAACGCCGTCAGGTAGTGAAAGATTCCCTTGATGTATTGACCATTCAGGGAAATGGATGCAGTCCGGAAGTTTTGGATATGCCTGAGGTTCGTAACGCAGATGTGTTTATTGCTGTAACGGACAGCGATGAAGTGAACCTGGTTGCCTGTCGTATGGCTAAAGCATTTGGCGCCAAGCATACTGTCGCTCGGGTACGTAATGAAGACTATACTGACAGCGAACCATTACTGCTGAATAAAACACTGGGTGTGGATTTAAATCTGAATCCGGAACGCATTACGGCAAATGAAATCAGTCATATACTGATGACGCCGGCTGCGCTGGATGTAGATGATTTTGCTGACGGAAAAGTGCGTATGTTCGGCGCGCGGCTGCCGAATGATTTTAAATTTTTAGGTGTTCCATTAAAGAACGTCAGGCTTCCCGGTAATATTCTGATTGCCATGATTTTCCGGAAACACAGGATGATCATTCCTCATGGCGATGACATCCTCGAACCCGGTGACAACGTGTACTTTGTTGGGAGCCAGGAAGTTATTAAAAAGTTTGAAGTAAACTTTGAATCTACGTATGATAAACTGGAACGAGTGCTTCTGATCGGCGCAGGCCGTGCCGGACGTATGCTTGCGCAGATGTTGGAAAAGCAGGGCGTCTTTGTAAAAGTTATTGAAAAAGATAAGGAACGCTGCCGTATTTTGTCAGAGCAGCTCAACAATGGTCTGGTCCTTTGCGGTGACGGGACGGATATCGACCTGCTGACAGAAGAAGGTATCACGGAAGCGGATTGCGTGGTCTGCCTGACCGATGACGATAAACTGAATTTGCTGCTGGCGCTGCTGGCAAAACATCTTGGCGCGAAAAAGACCATTGTACGGGTGGCCAGAAATGAATATGTAGATTTAATGGCCAAGGTCGGTGTGGATATTGCCTTGTCGGCGCGTTTGTTAAGTGCTGCGGAAGTGATGCGGTTTGTCCGCCAGGGCGGCATCGTATCGGTTGCCCTTTTGGAAGGCGCAAAAGCCGAGGCGCTGGAATTGCAGGTTCAACCCGGCTGTAAAGTGGACGGCAAGACGCTGATTCGGGCAAAGCTGCCCCGGGAATGCCTGGTTTGCGGTATTGTCCATGATGGTGAAGCTTCGGTTCCTAATGGGCAAAGCATGCTGAATGCCGGTGACAGGGTCATTGTCTTTGCGCAGACGGAAGTTGTTCAGGATGTTATGGATATGTTTGCGGGGAACAAAACCCTCTGATGCAGGCAATATGAAATGTGTATTTCATTCTTTTTAAATTTTGGGAAAAGCTGTCGCTTGGAAAATCTGATGTAAAAAAGCATAAGTCATAAAAGCGTTAATCATGTTTGCTTTTTACCTGAAGAATGTGGGATTAAAGATGCTATGGAAGAAAAATTAGTATTGCGCATGACGGGACTTGTGTCCCTGGGAATGGTAGCGGCGATGTTGCCGTCCCTGGCCTGTGCGTTGAACCAGGAGCCGGAAATGGTGCTTCCGTTTCTGGGAACGATTCTGATAGGCTTTGGCTTTGGTGCCTATGCGTTACGGACTACCGTTTCACAGCGGAAGATGCGCCTATCCATCCGGGGCGGCGCTGTGTTTTTAGGCTTGTCCTGGCTTTACACCAGTCTTTTGGGTGCTGTTCCGTATATCGCTTCGGGCGATTTTTCCGTACCAAAGGCATTGTTTGAAAGCGCCTCTGCGTTGACGACGACCGGTGTGAGTTCCGTACTGGAAGGAGCTCCGTATCCGTCCAGTCTTTTGTTATGGCATGACGTCAGCCAGTGGCTGGGCGGTATCGGCGCTATCGTCATTTTTGCTGTCATTATGCCCCAATTGGGCTCCAGCGCGGCCAACTTGTTTTCCGCAGAAGTGCAGGGGAATTCTGCGGAACGTACCATGCCCCATATCCGTGCGGCGGTACGCGTCCTGTTTTTTCTGTATCTGGGGCTGACGTTGCTGATGACAGTGGTTCTTCTGATTTTGAAACAACCGCTGGAGATGGCAGTAAAGCTGGCAGCCACCTCCATTTCGACCAGCGGGTATCTCCATTACCGTACCTACCTGACGGAGTGCAACGATCCTCTTCTGGAACTGGTTCTGGTTTTATTTATGATTATCGGAAGCTGTAATTTTATTTTGTATTACCGAATCCTGCAAAAACGTGTGGATGTATTTTGGAAAGATACGGAACGGCGTTGGTATTTTGGTATCATTGCCGGACTGACCCTGCTGGTGACCTATAATCTATGGAGAAGTCATTTCTATGATTTTTTCCAGTCTTTCCGCTATGCGTTTTTCCAGGTAGTATCCATTATGAGTACAGCCGGACTGGCCACCCAGGATTTCAGCCACTGGCCGGCTTTCAGCCGTCTTCTGCTGTTTTATGCGGCGATTATCGGCGGTTGCTCTGCTTCCACGTCCGGCGGGGTAAAGGTATCCCGCGTGGTCGTGTTGTTGAAAGTCTGCTGGCAAGAAATTAAACGTACCCTGCATCCCCGGATGGTCAGTGTAATCACGATGAGCGGACGGCCGGTACCGGCGCAGGCGATCATCGGCGTGGGCCGTTATTTTTTCCTTTACTTCATCGTATTTATTGCGCTTTCCATGCTGTACTCCCTGACCGGAAGCGACATGCTGGAATCGATGGCGACTGTTGTCGTATTTTTGAGCAATGTAGGTTCTGCCTATGGAATCATGGGGGAAGGAACTACCTTTGAAGCACTGAGCAGCTTTGGTTATCTGATTTTGTATGTAACGATGATTATGGGCCGTATTGAATTATTTGCTTTTGTAATGTTCCTGCACCCTGATTTCTGGGCGAAGAAACGCGGCTGGTAAGAGGTGTCGGCTTGGATATACGCATCGTATTTTACTTAATGGCCCGCATGGTTTTCTGTCTGGGTGCTGTTTACTTTATTCCCTGGGGAATGTCCCTGTACCTGGAAGACGGATGCGCTGAAGTTTTTTTTACCTGCTTTTTGATTTGCAACTTTGTCGGATATCTGCTGAACCATTATGCCCGGTTTAACAAATATTCTCAGACGATAACCAACCGGGAAGGGGTTGCTACAGCAACGTTTTCCTGGGTGCTGTGTGCGGCGCTGGCGGGAATGCCTTACTGGATGACCGGTGAACTGGATTTGTTCGCTTCCTTTTTCGAAGGGATGTCTGCTGTGACTACGAATGGGGTTACCGTCATTGAAAGTCTGCAGGCGCTGCCCCGCAGCGTTTTATTCTGGCGTGGTATTACACACTGGCTGGGTGGTCTGGGTATCATCGTAATTTTTATCTCGTTGCTGCCACGTATGGCCAGCGGTGCCTTTCATCTTTTTGTAGCGGAAGCGACGGGATTTAATGAAGACAGGTTGCTGCCGCGGCTGCGTACCACTGCGCAGATACTCTTTATGATTTATTCGTCGCTGACGTTAGCGGAAGCGTTTTTACTTTTTGTTTGCGGCATGGATTTGTTTGACGCGGTCAACCATGCTATGGCGACGGTAGCGACAGCAGGCTTTTCTACCTATGATAACGGTCTTATGCATTATAATAATCCGCTGATTGAGCTGGTTGTTTTTTTCTTTATGGTTCTGGCGGGAGCCAATTTTGCCCTGTATTATAAAGTCCGTTACAGGGGATGGCACGTGCTGTGGGAAGACGAAGAGTTCCGTATTTTTATTTATTTTATTCTGGCAACCTCATGTCTTATCACCTTGTCTGTGTATGCAGGGACGGATGATACATTTTTAGAAGCTGCGCGTCACAGTTTTTTTATGGTAGCGTCTTTTTCTTCTACCACCGGTTTTGCTTCTACCAACTACGAACAGTGGCCGGCAGTAGCCAAGCTGACGCTCATGCTTTTGTATTTTACCGGAGGATGCGCGGGTTCTACGGCGGGCGGCATCAAAATTGCCCGGTTTGTGGTTCTGGTACGCATGACCATAGTTGAACTGAAGCGGGTGCTGCATCCCAAGATGCTGTTTGCGGTAAAGTTTGAGGGCAAGCCGCTGACCATTGCGGTACTGGCTTCTATCAGCCGGTTTTTCTTCCTGTATGTAATCAGCGTGGTGGTGCTTTCCATTCTGTTTGCAGCCACCGGCGTTTCCCTGACGGAAGCCATTTTCGGCGTGATGGCCTGTATCAGCAGCTGTGGTGCGGCCTTTGGCGGTATCGGGCTGGAAGGGGAGTTCGTCCATGTTTCTGACGCCGGCAAAATGGTGCTGGCATTGGCCATGTTGATCGGGCGTCTGGAAATTTATACCGTGTTGGTTATGTTGCGCAAAGAATTCTGGCACATGAACAGCCGCTGGTGATAAAAACGCATTTATTTTCTGTTTACCTTGCTTTATGGAGGTATTACATTGAACGGCAAAGTCATTTTGTATTTAATGGGAAAAATCTTATATTTTCTTGGAGTGGTCTTTGCGGTTCCCATGTTTCTTGGCTTAGGTTATCAGGACGTCGGGGCTAAAATTTTTGCTGTCTGTATGATAGCATCTTTTCTCATTGGTTTTCTTTTCCAAAAACTGGGAACGAAAATAACCGAACAATATAACCTTACAAACCGGGAAGGGATTCTGACTGTTGTTTCCACATGGCTTATAGCGGTTTGTTTTTCTTCCGTACCATTTCTGGCGGCCGGCATGCTGGGTCCGGTGGATGCATTCTTTGAAGCTATGTCCGGATTGACCACCACCGGCGCTACCGTGCTTCCGGATATTGAAATCTGGCCCCGCAGCCTTTTGTTCTGGCGGGTCTGGATGCATTGGATCGGCGGACTGGGAATTATCGTCATCTTCATTGCACTGCTGCCCAGGATCAGCGGGGGAGCGGCTCATCTTTTTAATGCCGAAAGCAGCGGCTTTGAGGGGGAAAGGCTTTTGCCCCGCCTGCAGAAGACGGCGCAGGCCCTGTTCCAGATTTATATCTTTATCACAGGATGCACGGCGATTTTGCTTCTGTTCTGCGGCCTGGACCTGTATGACGCAGTGGTTCACGCCATTTCAGCGGTAGGGACCGGGGGATTTTCCAGCTATAATGACAGTATCGTTCATTTTAAAAGCCTGAGCGTGGAATTGGTGCTGGGTTGCGCTATGTTCTTTGCCGGAGGAAACTTTTCCCTGTATTTTAAAGTGAAACGTAACGGACCCGGAGTGCTGTTAAAGGATGACGAGTTCCGTTGTTACTTATTTATGTACCTGACACTGGTTACTCTTGTGACAGTATCTCTGGCGGCGTATGGCTTTTCCCCATTCCGCGGGTTGCGCGAAGCCTTTTTCCAGGTGGCATCTTTTGTATCAACAACCGGTTACGTTTCCGCGGATTTTGATCAGTGGCCGACGTTTCCGAAGCTTTGCCTGATGCTGCTTTACTTTACCGGCGCCTGTGCGGGATCCACATCCGGCGGAATTAAAATATCCCGGATTATCGTTCTGGCCCGGGGCGTGAAGGAAGGCGTGGTTAAGGCGCTGCATCCCCAGGAGTCCAGACCGATTCTGTTTAACGGCCATAAAATTGAAAACAGCGTGTTTGCGCTGGTACTGTCCTTTTTCTTTACTTATATTGGTATTTTTGTCCTTGTTTCCATTGCGGTTGTATCTACGGGTGTCGACATTCAAACCGCAGTGACCGCTGTCCTTGCCTGTCTCAGCAGCATAGGCCCCGGGTTCGGGCCTGTTGTCGGAGCTACAGGAAATTTTGCGCCTCTGCCTTCGGCTGCAAAATTAATGCTGGCGTTTACGATGCTGCTGGGGCGTCTGGAAATGTACACCCTGCTGATTCTGTTCCACCGGAAATTCTGGAACGGACGCAGCCGTTGGTAAATTGCCTGACATAATTAAACAAATTTTGACGTGTGATAAGATAATCGTTCGGGAGGAGTACGGTGTATGAAGACCTATGAATTTGCTTATGGAAAAGGAACGCAGAAGGTAGATTTGCCGGAAGAGCATATCATTTACGACCTGCACGGGAAAGAAGTGGCGGTGGAAAAAGATATTGCCGCCGCTGCATTAAAGGCAATCCGCAACCCCATTGACAGCAAGCCGCTGGCGGAGATTGTGAAACCGGGAGAGAAGATAGCTATTGTCGTAAGCGACGAAACCCGGCTGTGCTACACAGACCAGTTTCTGCCGGTGATTGTGCAGGAACTGAACGACAAGGGCATTCCTGACAGCGATATTGATATTGTCATCGCTACCGGAACCCACCGGGCCCAGACCCCGGAAGAGGATATTCTGGTGTTGGGGGAAGCCACGGTGAAACGGTTCCGTGTGCACCAGCATGACTGCCGGGACAAATCAAACCTGGTATACAAGGGTACGACTTCCAGAGGGAATAAAGTCTACATCAATAAAATCGTGGCCAATGCGGATAAAATCATTGCCACCGGCGCCGTGACCCTGCATCCCATGGCCGGATTTGGCGGCGGGCGCAAAGCTATCGTACCCGGCGTGGCGGGTTTGGAGACCATCAACCGCAACCATGTGCTGGCTTTGGCGGAAAAACCGGGAGACGGCTGCAACCCTGACGTGACCACGGCAAAACTGGAAGGAAACCCCTTCCACGAAGACCTGATGGAATGTGTGGAGTTTGTGAATCCGGACTTTTTATTGAACGTGGTTCTTACCAGTGAAGGCGGTCTGTACGAAGTAGTGGCCGGCAACTGGAAGACCGCTTTTTATCAGGGTTGCAAGGATCTGCTGGAAATCAGCGGCATACCTGTTAAAGAACAGGCGGACGTGGTCATTGCCAGCGGCGGCGGGTATCCCAAGGATATCAACCTGTATCAGGGTACTAAGAGTCACATGAATGTGGACGTGGCAGTCAAACCCGGCGGCATTGCCATCATCATGCTGGAATGCCCGGACATTAAGGAACCGGCCGTGTTTACGGACTGGCTGATTAAGAGCGACCTGCAGAAGACGGAACAGGAAGTCCGGGACAATTTTTATATGGCTGCCTTTGTTGCCTATAAGAGCCGCTGCATCATTGAAGCCCATACCGTGTATCTGGTGACCCGAAAGGAAAACTTTGATTTTGTCCGCCGGACCGGACAGATCCCGGTGGAAACCGTGGCGGAAGCCTGGAAGCTGGCGCAGAAAAAACTGACGGAGGAAGGCAGGACGGACTATACCATTACCCTGATGGGACATGCGCCGGTTACACTGCCGGTGTTGACTGAATAATTATAGCAGTACACGAAGTCGTAAGGGGAGAAATGGGAACGGCTTTACCTTATTGCGGTTTTCTGTAATCATAAAAAAATGTATGACTTTGTAATCGTTTGAACTTCAGGGAAGGGGTTATTCGTATGGAATATAAAATTCCTTATGGAAAAGGAGAACAGGTTGTTAGCTTGTCGGAAGAACATGTTTCTCAGGTGTTACTTCCGCCGGTGACTGATAAACCTCAGACGGTGGCGAAACTGATGGAAGAAGCGCTTGCCCATCCCATTGGAACTCCGACATTGGACCAGATGGTGAAACCGGGCGAAAAAGTTGTGTTGCTCGTCAGTGATATTACCCGCGCCTGGGCTCGTTTTGATTTGTTTTTACCCATACTTGTTGCCAGGTTAAATCAGATTGGCGTACCGGATGCTGATATCAGTATCATCATCGCAACCGGAAAGCACCGGCTGAATTCAGCGGCGGAGAAAGAAGAGATTATAGGGAGCGAACTGTTCCACCGTATTAAGGTGTACGACCATAATCCGGCGACGGAAGCCTGCGTGTATTTGGGAACCACAAAGCGGGGGACTCCCGTGTGGATCAATAAACAGGTTGCTGCTGCCGATAAGGTCATCCTTACCGGCGGACTTTCTCCCCATATTTATGCCGGCTTCGGCGGCGGACGGAAAAGCGTGCTGCCCGGTATCGCCGGCGCGGAGTCCATCAATCACAACCATAATTTGGCCCTGACGGATGAAATCGGCGGCGGGGTAAACCCGGATACTTCTATCATGCGTCATTTCGGCAACCGGCTCAGCGAAGACATGTGTGATGTTGCTTCCTTTTTAAACCCCTGCTTCATGGTCAACGCCATCATGGACGCAGAGGGAAACTTCTTTAAAATTATGGCTGGTCACTGGTATGAGGCCTGGCTGCAGGGAACAAAAGAAGTTATGAAACTGCAGGGCGTGCCCCTGAAAGAAAAGAGCGACGTAGTCATCGTCTCGGGAGGCGGGTATCCCAGGGATATCAGTTTATATCAGGGAATGAAATGCTATGCGCCGGGGGCGGCCGCGTTAAAGGAAGGCGGCATCCTGATTGCCGTATTGCGTTGTCAGGATATGACGGAGCCGCCCGCCTTTTTCGAAAGCTTCCGCTATACAGACCTGAAGCGGATGGAACTGGATGTGCGGGCGGACTTTACGGTTCCGTTCTATGTCGCGTTTTATATGTGCTGTCTGGCAAGGCATTTTACGATTATCCTGGTAACGGAGCCGGAGAATTTTGCCAATGCCAGAAAGACGGGAGCAACTCCGGCAGCCACATTACAGGACGCATGGAAATTAGCGGAAGCCAAACTGAAAGAGCAGGGCAAAACGGACTACACCATCAACATCATGCCCTATGGAGGCGACACGCTTCCGGTTTTGGCAGAAAAAGAATGAAAAAAGTAAAACGCTGGTTCATGTACCTGCAGATACGTGTGCAGATACATGTGACCAGCGTTTTGTATTACCAGTTTATGCTGTAACAATTCGGGAAAAAGAGTAGCAAAGATAAACCTTAAAGATAAAAAACAAATTGGATATAAACAAGGCAATTAAGGCAGACAATTAAGGCAGACAATTCCTGAATCTCTGTCTTGTGTATTCAGGCACACCGCTATGCGTGACTGGCTTTCCATTCGGAAACGGTGAATACCAAAAGGGCCAGCCAGATAAAACCGAACGTGAAAAGCTGTGTTGTGCCAAAGGGTTCGTTGAAAAAGAAAATTCCCAATAGCAAGGTCATGGAAGGACTGATGTACTGAAAAAAGCCCAGCACATTTAACGGCAGAAGGTTTGCACCATAGGAAAACAGGATCAATGGAACTGCGGTGGCTACACCGCATCCGGCCAGCAGCAGGCTGAGCGTGGGAGTTTCCGGACCAAAGTGGGCGGCTCCGGCTGCCGTGAGGTTTGCCACATAATAGAATGCAAAAGGAAAAAGCAGCAGGGTTTCCAGTGTAATACTGGTAAAGGGATCCAGCTTCAGCTTCTTCTTCAAGGCGCCGTAACTGCCAAAGGTCAGAGCCAGCGCTACCGAAACCCAGGGCAACTTGCCAATCTGCCAGGTCATGAGGAAAATGCCGACAGCTGCCAGTGCGATACTAAGTTTTTTCGGCGCAGAAAGGGTCTCACCGAAAATCGCTACGCCGAAAAGGACGTTTACCAACGGGTTGATGTAATAGCCGATACTGGTATCGATGACATGATTATGATTGACGGCCCAGATATAGGTAAGCCAGTTCAGACTGATGATAATAGCGGCGGCCACCAGCATGGCGCCGCGTTTTTTATTTTGCCACAGTTCAAGGCAATCCTTTTTCAAGGTTTGCCAGCGCTTTGTAGCAACTATGACGATCAGCATAAACACGACCGACCAGAGGATGCGGTGGCACAGAATTTCATTAGCCTCTGCATCAGCCATTAAATGCCAGTACAGGGGAAGGATGCCCCAAAGGACATAACAGCCTAAGGCAGCCATATATCCTAGATTTTTGTTTTCCTGCATGATGTTCTCCGTTCTGCCGGCAGATTCTATTCAGGGCCGGCTATATAAAACGTAAAGAAAGCAAGGCGTTTTCATACGCATTTTATAAATTGTACTGTTCTTGATTGCAGTTGGAGGAACTTGCATGGGTTTCTAATTACAGAGAAAAAATTAGTAATCTGATGATACTATTATTTTAGTTTATTTTAAACTAAATTTTAAAATATTAGGCGAGTAGTTGTCAACATAAATCAAATCGGATGATTTTACGTTGTCTGTTGATATCGAACTACTTATTTTTATCTGGGAAGATTGCTGGCATGGTCACCCCTTAATTTGGTATAATAATCTTATAAAAGAAAAAATGAAAAAGGATGAACAAAAATGTTCCGGGTATTGCGGTACGATACGCAAGAATCCAACAGGTAAGGGAGAAACAAGTTGAACTGGGGAAATGACAGGGGACCGACAAATAAATTAAAAACCGCACTGATGATATCTATGTTTATCACGCTGGTGTCCGTAGCAGTGTTGCTACTAGTCGGATATCTTCTTTCATACATGCGGGCGAGTTAAAACGATGCGTGGCGGGATATTTGAAAGATATACGGTTGAGAGGAGTGAGGAACAAAATGCTTATCAAACTGGATGTAATCACTAAGCAACATACCGAAATGCAGGATATCACCCGACTGATACAGAAAGCTGTATCTGACAGCGGTGTGAAGGACGGGATCTGTACGGTGTTTGTCCCTCATACGACCGCGGCGGTCACCATCAATGAAAATGCGGATCCCGATGTGGTTAAGGATTTTACAAAGGAAATTAACAAAATCGTACCCTGGGAAGATGGTTACCTTCACATGGAAGGGAACTCGGCGGCTCATCTGAAATCCAGCATGATTGGATTCTCCGAGCAGATCATCATAGACAACGGACGGCTTGTACTGGGAACCTGGCAGGGAATCTATTTCTGTGAATATGACGGCCCGAGGCATCGGAAGGTTTATATAAAAATACTGCAATGAAAGGACAGGAGTGTACGAACATGGAATTTAAAGATGTAGTACTTCCCCGGCGGCAAGCGGTGCCGGACCGTTGCCTAATCATATGACCCGGAAAAGTTTGGAACAGACCTGTTAGCTTCATGTAAACGTCTTACACTGATAAATCGTGGCGTAAAAAGGAGATCTGCACATGGCCGAAAAAATGGATTACGTTTATTTAGTCAAAATTTATGATTCAACCGGAAGGCTGTTACCTGTAGTCACCGCATTTGCTACAAGGCATGGGGCAGAAGCCTATGTCCATGATTTTTTGCCTACAGGGAAATATCAGGAGGGCGCTGCCGCTTGTAAAGCTGAAATCGTGAAAACGGAAGTAAGAGAATAACCCGGGATTTCAGTAAAGAAAAAGCATGGAATAATGTATAAGAGTTTTTTCCGACAAAAATATAGCCCCTACATGATTTTTCAAAAATGTAGGGGATCTTTTTTTGTTTCTTAACATTCGATTACATTTCGGATTATTATAATACGATACTCCGAAAACGAAGCAGACTACTATATTGATTTTTTTGTAATGCTTATTGTCAAGCATTACTGGTTTATTATATAATATTAGAATCAAATGCAGGCATGTGTTGCCGCGATTCATACATGATTTAGTGATGGTTTAGGAGATGAATATGTTGTCAGAACAGGGAAAACGGTTAGTAAGCATGGCCGTCACAGCAACATTGTGTGCCGGTTTGTTGCAAGCATCCGCGGTTATGGCTGCACCGGCAGGACCACCGGGAGGACCCGGAGGCCCGGGAGCGGGAGGACCGCCATTTATTCCACCTGGCCCACATGTACATCCACTTGGGGATGTAGTATCGAAAGGAGCTCCTACAGCAGGCAGCATCCGTTCCAGTATGGCGCGGAAGGCCGTAAGGGTAAAGGGACCGCAGATTTTATTATTTGAAATCCATGCCCTGGGGCGTCTGGAAGACATCGTCATTCATAATAAAACAAGCATCCATGAAGGAGCAATCCTGCGGCAACTGGCCTTTCTGAAAAAAGGAAAACCCATTTCGGCAAAAGATGTGCAGCGGGCGGCCGGTCTTGTCACCGACCTGTCCGGTGTGATTGCCGATGTGGTATCCGAAAAGGGCAGCGCGCCGGGAATGGCAGTGCTTCACGTGACTGTATACCCGGATAACAGCCCTCAGGGTGATTTCTCGATAGATAACTACGGCAACCGCTATCTGGGTTACGGGGAAGAGATGTTAAATTACGATTTCCGTAATTTGACCCACGAAGGGGACAGTCTATTTACTCATCTTGAGACCACAGGGCACAAATACACTAACGGTACCATTATGTATCGCCGTCCTGTGGGGAAGAACGGTTTGTCCATGCACATAGGATACAGTCATCTGCGGTATTCTCAGGGATCGGAATTTAAGTGGTTAAGACCTCATGGAGCTGCAAAAACCTATACCATCGGTCTGGAATACCCCATTCACCGTTCCCAGACCCATGACCTGAAAGTGGGACTGGATTATGAGTATCTGGATTTAAAAGATGAATTTAGAAATCCAAATATTTGGCATCCTCTTGCCGGTGGTCTTTACACAACCTGGAATGACAAGCACGTCAACTCCGCCACCCTTTCCCTGTCGGAAAAGAATCTGGACAAGCACGGTATGACCACCTGGACACTGGCCTATACATACGGCAATGTAAGTTTTGACAGCCCGCTTACCCATACATTCTTTGACGGTACAAACTGCGAAGGGGCCTTTTCCAAAGTAACGGCTGTGTTTTTACGTCACCAGAAAATGAATAAACGTCTGGCCCTGCAACTTTTTGCCAGAGGACAGCTGGCCAGCCGCAACATGGATACATCGGGACGTATGGGTATCACCGGTATTACCGGGGTAAAAGCCTATCCCATCAGCGAAGTGGCAGGGGATAACGCCTACTTTACCCGGGCGGAATTGCAATGGGACCTGCCGTTGCAGGCAAAAGAACAGAAGCTGCAGCTGCTGACCTACCTGGAACACGGCGGCATGAAGATTTTTAAAGACCCTGTGAATGAGGGGAAGAACAACCGTCATCTGCAGGATATCGGCTTAGGTCTGCTGTGGTCGAAAAAAGATGCCTGGTGGGTGCGGGCCGATTACGCATGGAAGTTAGGCTCGGAAAAACCGGAATCCGATCCCAATCACAGCAACGGGCATTTCTGGATCCAGGGCGGCGTCTTTTTCTGATATACTTCACGAAAGAGCTTTTGAAGTCAGCAATGTTAGCGGGAGTTTGTTTTTTCCTGTTTGTACAGGGAAGGCTCCGTATCATTTTCCAGTAAATTCATCATAAGGAGTGTTAGTTTTGACAGAATTAAATCAGGAAGTTCAGAAACCGGAAAAGAAAAAAAGTATCCTCAGCGGCATCCAGCCTACCGGTACTTTTACTTTAGGAAACTATATCGGTGCAGTGCGTAACTGGCAGCAACTGCAGGAAGACTATCAGTGCGCTTACTTTATTGCAGACCTGCACTCGCTGACCGTGCGTCAGGAAGCGGCCAAGTTGCGCAGGCAAAGCCTGGAAGCGTTTGCGCTGCTGCTGGCCTGTGGCATCGACCCGCAAAAGAGCCTGCTGTTCATTCAAAGCCACGTGCACAACCATGCGGAACTGGGCTGGATTTTAGCCTGCAACTCTCTGTTCGGGGAATTGTCACGCATGACCCAGTTCAAAGACAAGTCCGCCAAACACGCAGACAACATCAATGCAGGCCTGTTCACTTATCCCTCCCTGATGGCAGCGGATATTCTGCTGTATCAGGCAGACTATGTGCCGGTGGGGGCCGACCAGACCCAGCATCTGGAGTTTACCCGCAACGTGGCGCAGCGCTTCAACAACCTGTATGGAAATACTTTCAAGATTCCGGAAGCCTATCTGCCGCCGGAGGGGGCCAAGATTATGTCCCTGCAGGAGCCCACGAAGAAAATGTCCAAGTCGGACACCAATCCGAAAGCTTTTATTTCCATTCTGGACGACCACGACACCATCATCCGCAAATTCCGCAGCGCCGTTACGGACAGCGAAGCCAAGGTTATGTTCAAAGAAGGCAAGGACGGCATCAACAACCTGATGACCATTTACTCTGTGGTGACAGGCAAAACGTATGAACAGATTGAAGACGAATTCACCGGCAAAGGCTACGGCGATTTCAAACTGGCGGTAGGGGAAGCGGTCTCCGAAGAACTGCGTCCGGTACGGGAAAACTTTGCCCGCCTCATGAACGACAAAGCTTATCTGGAAGAAACATATAAAGCCGGTGCGGAAACGGCTCAGCGCATTTCCAACCGTACCTTGACGAAGGTTAAGAAAAAAGTAGGGCTCCTGGCAAATCCGTTCCAATAACCGTAACGGTAAAAACCGGGTCGATAGATACAATTGAAGATTATAAAAAGCGAATATAAAAAAGAACAGCCTGAACCGGCTGTTCTTTTTTCATATAACCTGATTATTTTTGTTCTGCTTTCTGCCGTTTTTTCTGCAGGAACAGTACCAACGCGAGCACCGCAATACCGATGATATCGGTTTCAAAACCGGGTTTCATCAGCAGCAGTGCGCCCGCAGCCGCAATCACCCGGAGCCAGGCAGGCATGAAGGTGAAGATGTAGCCTTCTACCGCAGTACCGATCAGGAACACGCCTACGCAGGCCGTGCCCGCTGTCAGCAGGCCTTCCACCAGGGTGGTGTTAATCAGCATCAGCTGAGGCGAGTACACGAACATGAAAGGTACGATAAAGCCGGCAATGGCCAGTTTCACCGAAGCCACACCCGTCATCATGGGGTTGCCTCCCGAAAGACCGGCCGCTGCGAAAGATGCCAGCGCAACCGGCGGGGTCAGGTTGGCGAACATGGCATAATAGAAGGAAAACATGTGGGCCGCACCGGCGGGGATGTTCAGCTTCGCCAGAGCCGGCGCCGCGATGGTCGCCGTAATGATATAAGCCGGAATCGAGGGAAGGCCCATGCCCAGGATCATACAGGTGATCATGGTGAATACCAGCGTAAAGAGGATGCTGGTTTTGCCAAGGGAAATGATTGTGTTGGCCATGGTCAGGCCGAACCCGGTCTTGGAACATACGCCGATAATGATGCCGACACAGGCGCAGGCAACGGCTACCGATACAGTCTGCTTGGCTCCGTCTGCCAGCGCGTCCAGCAGATCCTTGAAGGACATCCGGGTCTCTTTCCGGATGAAGGAAATCAGAATCGTCACCACAATGGTCAGCACGGCGGAGAAAATGACCGTAGTGCCGGAGAAGAACAGCATATACAGTAAGAAGAAAACGGGGATCAGCAGATGGCTGCGCTTGGACATTACTTCGCCGGTCTTAGGCAGTTTATCCTTGGGAAGACCGGTGAGGCCGTCCTTACAGGCCCGCAGGTGTACCTGGATGATGATACTTAAATAGTACAGCAGCGCAGGGATGGCCGCCCAGGTGATGATGTTGGAGTAGGGGACGCTGATCATTTCCGCCATAATGAAAGCTGCAGCGCCCATGATGGGGGGCAGCAGCTGTCCGCCTACAGAAGCGGAAGCTTCCACTGCGCCGGCGAACTCTTTGGAGTAGCCGGTTTTTTTCATCAGGGGAATCGTGAAGGCACCGGTGGTTACTACGTTGGCTACGGCGGAACCGTTGATAGAGCCTAAGAACCCGGAGGCGATAACCGCAACTTTTGCAGGGCCGCCTTTGGTGTGTCCGGCCAGGGCCAGGGCGATATCGTTAAAGAACTGCCCCATGCCGCACTTGTGCATAACCGTGCCGAACAGAATGAACAGGAAGATGTAGCTGGCGGCTACGCTTACGGACGTACCGTAGATACCTTCCGTGTTGGCAAAGAAATGGTTGGACAGGGAAGGCCAGTCGTACCCCCGGTGCATGAACATGCCGGGGAACTCGCGGCCGAAGAGCCCGTATACGATAAAGACCAGAGACAAAATCGTCAGCGCATTGCCTGTGACCCGGCGGGAACATTCCAGTACCAGCACCACCAGCAACGTGGCCATGATCAGGTCGGTCTGGTTGGGGTTGCCGGCCCGTTCCACCACGCCCAGATAATCATGCCAGATGTAGAAGGGGATGGTAAAACAGAGCAGGGCCAGGATCCAGTCGATAATGGAAGGTTTGGAATGGTCGGAGCTCTTGAAACAGGGATACATCAAAAAGCCCATAGCAGTGATCATTGCCACATGCAGGGAACGGTGTACCAGGGTGACCGGCGGTCCAAAGGACGCGGTGTACAGATGATATCCGGAAACCAGAAGACAAAGGATGTAGAAAAATTTTGCCATCTTACCCGTAAACTTCCGGGTGGCGGATTCCTTGTCCAGTTTTTTTACAATCTCCTGTGACTTGGCTTCCAGTTCCTGCTGGGTCTTCTTGTCTAAAAACTCATGTTCAGTTGCAGAATTTTCGTTTCCAGTATTATTGATGTTTTTCTCTTCCATCAAAATACCTCCTTTTCACGATTGCCAGATTGACACGTGTATGCTCGGGAAGGGTTGCCCCCCGGGCGATGAGCTGACCGTTCAGCTTGATGTCGCGGGTGGCAAAGTGTGAATTGATCCAGGTAAACTCGTGAAATACCTGGTTGATATTACCCATATAGATCATGCCGTCCTTGATCCAGACCTTGGTTCCCTTGTTCTCGGGAATGCCTGCCCCGAAAGCGGGGAAAGCAATGGTGTCCAAAATCAGATCGTGGCTGGCATCGATATGGTAATATTCGTGCCAGGGGATTTTCTCCCATGAATGAATCCAGCCAAAGAAAAGCTTGTCGCCCTCTTTGGCTGGTACTTCAACATAAATCTCTTTGGTCTGATAATCATAAATCCGGAGCACCGTTTGCGCCGAATATTCATTGAACACAAACAAAGAAGCGAGAACAAGAAAAAATACGGCAAACAGCTTCAGGTATTTTTTCTTCATTATAATTCTCTCTGTGCATTACAGGTCGGAAATAGCAGCTATGCTTGTGGCGACCTCAGCATTGCCATGTAAGAATGCTTATTTCAGGATGCCTTTGTCTTTGTAGAATTTTTCCGCGCCCGGATGGAGCTGTACGGAAGTGCCTTTCAGGCCGCGCAGCGCGGTATCCAGTTTAATCTCCCGTTTTGCGGTTGCATGGGAAGCGCCGATGGTAGCCAGGCCCTTTTCAGAGTAGAAACCGTCCAGCAGGTCATATACAACAGCGTCCGGCAGCTTCTTGGAAACCAGCATGATGTTCATAACAGCAGCGGTGGTGGTGTCGGCATCCGTGCCGTAGGTAGCTTTCGGAATCTTCCATTCTACATAGAACGGATATTTTTTGGTCAGGTTCTTCAGCGCTTCGCCTTCTACCGGAACGAATACGATCTTTTTGGTGGTGCCCAGTTCTTTAATGGTGGCATTGCCCAGACCGGAGGTTACGAAGGCAACGTCGCACTGGCCGTTCTTCATCTGGTCGATGGCTTCGCCGTAGGACAGGTAGTCAACCTTGGCGTCTTTGTAGGTCATGCCGTTAGCTTCGAAGATCATGCGGGCGTTCAGTTCTACACCGGAGTTGGGAGCGCCTACACCGACTCTCTTGCCTTTAATGTCTTTGAAGGATTTGATGCCGGAGTCAGTGGTGGTTACGATCTGCACCACGTTCGGCCACAGGCCCATCATAGCGCGCAGGTCGGTGGCTTTCGGTTTGCCTTCATAAGCGCCGAAGCCTTCTACAGCCTGGATTACGGAGTCGGACATGGCAATGGCCAGTTCGCCTTTGCCCGTCAGGATGGCGTTGATGTTTTCACCGGTAGCGCCGGTAGCCGTAGCGCTGGTCTTGTAGCCCATTTCACCCACAACCTTGGAGAACGCGCCGCCGATCGGGAAGTAAATACCGCTGGTAGGACCGGTCAGCACCGTGATAAACTCTTTGCTGCGGTCTACTTTAGCCGTTGCGGTAGCAGCCGGTTTCGCGCCGTCTTTCGGGGCGTCTTTCTTTTTGTCTCCGCCGCCGCAGGCTGCCACACTCAGGGCCAAAGCTGCGATCATAGCCGCGCTTACAACTTTTTTCATCATAATTTTCTTCCCCCTTTTCACATAACTGTGATTTTTGTTTGATTCAGGAAAAACAGCTTACGTCGCCGGCGCCCGGCCGGACGCGTTGCATCCGCATTTCCTTACAATGCTTTTTCCAGCATATTACCTTACATATTATATCATACTTGCAGCGTATTGTGTTAAACCGAAAATGATTTTTTTATGTATTTTTTTAATTGTAAGGTTTCGTGTTATAATATAAACGATTTCATTGTGTTTCTGGAGGCAAGGTGATGAAAACTAACCGGAAGAAAAGTTCGGCCCGTTCGGTCCGATTGCTCTCTGTATGTATGCTGTCGCTGTTCCTGTTTGGTAGTTTCGGCTGCGCCCAGGACAAGCCCATCGTATTTGATTACGCGTCCCAGCCGGAAGAGTTTGTGGTGAAACTGAAAGCAAACCAGAAGTACACCATTGTACGAGGCAAGGACCGGTTTCCCTTTTCCCTTACGTTAAAAAACGATCTGGTTTTTGACAACGGTACCTCTCACTTAATCTGGAATAAAATAGACAGGGAAGCCCGTATGCTGCGGGCCAAAGAGAGGGTCCCGTATCTGATCCATTCCAACGGAAAAGATTATCTGTATATTTACGGGGACCGGGTAGGCGACCTGAATTTCATCGAGCTTTCCGACACCAACAGTGTGAGGGGAGCCGATAATGCCATGCTGCATTTTTACGAGGAGCCGAAAGATCCGAGTAACCTGCCGGTCCGGATCGGCATCAACGTGCTGGGCCCTGCGGCGGCAGAGCTTCGCTACCATGTAGGTAAGCTTGGCAAGCCAACGCCTAATGAAGATCCGGAGGGGTACCGTTACTGTACCGCAGCGTACCGGAAAGAAAAGCTGGTGACCACGAAAGACGCGCGGGTCCTGATTTTTGCCAACGCAGACGCAGCGGAAGGGAAAGAAGAAACACTTCCCGCCGGCAGCGTGTTTACACGGCTGCGCACCAGCAAGTGGCTGTATACGGACCTGCTGCTGGAAGACGGCCGGGTGTTCCGGGTAAAGGAACGGTATCTGTTCAGCGAGCCCCATTCCATCATGGATGTGACTGATTTTGCGGACAAACCGTTTGAATACAAGAAAGCAGATGGGAAAAAAGGGTAGGACCGTCCCGTGGCTGCATCCGGCCGCAAGGTTCGCATCGGTGCGCCGGGACCGGCTGCTTTCCAATTCATAATCTTATCATTGCGTTTACTCTTAGCATAGTTTGGAGGCCTTTTCGTTGTCCTTAGATATTACATTTCTTCATTTAGTTATTATGCTTCTGACCATTGCGGTCGTGATTTTTGGCGGTATCTATGTTGCCCGGGCGGTAAAAAGCGCGGAAGGCTACAGCCTGGGCGGGCGCAGCGCCAGTTTTCCACTGGTAGCAGGCAGCATCGCCGGTACCGTCATCGGGGGCGGGGCCACCGTAGGCACGGCCCAGATGGCTTCCACCGTAGGCCTTTCCGCCTGGTGGTTCACCCTGTCCAGCGGCATTACCTTTATTGTCATGGGCTTTTTATATGCCCGTCCCCTGCGCAAAACAGGGCTGGAGACCATTTCCCAATATTTGGTGTTGAATTACGGGAAGACCGCCGGTTCCATCGCCAGCTGGGTCACCACCATCGGGATATTCTTCAGCGTAGTGTCCAGCTGCCTGCCGGGTATCGGCATCATCTGCGCCGTGTTTGACGTTTCCGTCTGGACGGCGGCATTGATTTTAATGCTGCTGGTAGCCAGTTACGTGTTTTTCGGCGGTATGAAGAGCGCCGGGGTAGGCGGCATCCTGAAGATGCTCATCCTGTTTGCCAGCCTGTTCGTGGCAGGCGGCACGGCGTTCTGGGCCATCCATACGGACCCGGCCATCAGTGCGGCGCTGACGGACTTCCCCTGGTTCAGTCTGTTGGGGAACGGTACCGGTAATGCAGCGGCGAATCTGTTGTCCGTGTTTGTGGGGATCATCTGTACCCAGACCTACATCCAGGCGTTGTTTTCCGCCACAGACCCCCAGACAGCAGCTTACGGCGCCTTTGCCGCCGCTTTGGTAGCCATCCCGGTAGGCCTGCCCTGCGCCATGATCGGCATGTATATGCATGTGGCGGAACCGGGCGTGCAGCCGCTGCTCGTGTTGCCGACCTATCTGCTGCACCATCAGCCGGCCCTCATCGGCGGCATGGCCATGGGCGGCATCATCATTTCCCTCATCAGCTCCATCGGGGGCCAGTCCCTGGGCATCGGTACCATCATATCCAAAGACATAGTGGCGCCCCTGTTCCAGATTAAAAACGACAGCACCCTGCTGAAGCTGAATCGTTGCAGCTGCGTCCTGATCATGATCATCGGCTGCGTCTTTTCCATCATTTTCCGGGATACGCAGATTTTATTCTGGAACTATCTATCCATGGGACTCCGGGGCGGCGGCATCTTTCTGCCTCTCACCCTGGCCGTGTTCCGGCCCGGATGCGTCAGCGGCCGATGGGTGGCGCTTTCCATGGTATGCAGCACGGTGGTGGCGATTCTCGCCACCTTCCTGAAGACGCCGGTGAAACCCATGTTCCTGGCGGTCGCAGTGAGCTTTCTGCTGTTGCTGCCGGGACTGCTGGGAAAGAATAAAGGAAAGGAGCTGTAAGCATGCGATTGGCAATCTTTCTTCGTACGATTTTTGCGCTGCTTCTGTTTTTGTCTGTGGAATGTGAAACGATGCATACCGCATACGGCAAAGTGGTTGAAAAGCAAACGGCCCATTCCCGGGAGAACGTCGCGGCGGCTGCGGAACCGGCCAAACCGGCTGCGCCGAAACTGATTCGTCACTCTGTCAAAATTTCCGCCGTGGGCGACTGCACCATCGGCTGGGATGACCGGTTCCCCCGGGGAAACCGTTTCGACACCTATCTGGAAAACAACGGCGGCGATTACGGCTATTATCTGGCCAAGGTACGGGAGGTGTTCCGGGAAGACGACCTTACCATCGCCAACCTGGAATCCGCCTTAACCACCCATCCGGTAAAAATGGAGAAGACCTTTAATTTTTCGGCTCCGGAATCCTATAAGAACGTACTGACGCAGGGCTGTGTGGAAGCGGTCAGCCTGGGCAACAACCACACCTACGACTTCGGCGAAACAGGGTATCAGGATACCCTGGCGGCCCTGGACAGCGCCGGCATCCTGCACTTCGGCCACGGCGCCTATCGGGTGCAGGAAGTCCGCGGGGTCAAAATCGGTTTCTTTTCCCTGCTGGATTACGGCTGCCAGTATTATCACGAAATTGACAACGCGCTGGCCTACCTGAAGAGCCAGAACTGCGACCTAATCATTGCCTCCATGCACTGGGGCACAGAATATGAATACGCGCAGAACTACGCACAGATCAACATGGCCCATTATCTGGTGGACCAGGGCGTGGACCTGGTGCTGGGCAGCCATCCCCACGTGCTGCAGGGGATTGAAAAATATAAAGGAAAATATATCCTGTACTCCATGGGCAACTTCTGCTTCGGCGGCAACACCGACCCGGAGGACAAGGACAGCATGATCTTCCAGCAGACCTTTACCTTTGTGAACCACGAACTGCAGCCGGACGACAACATTTCCATCATCCCGGTTTCCGTTTCCGGCGTAAGCTACTGCAACAACTACCAGCCGGTGGTGCTGGAAGGCGCGGAAAAGGAACGGGTGCTGCAGAAGATTTTACGGAACAGCAGCGGATTTGAGTACAGGGAGTAGGGTTTACAAACACTACCCGTATCAACATATCATATAGTTTTGGTGGGTTTAAACTGGATAATAGTTTACATCTTTTTCACAAAAAAATGTAAAAACGACTTACCTTCTTAAAACCACATTATTTTTATCTTAGTTTATGAACTTTTCTTCACAATTTAACGTAAAAACCACTTTCTTTTTCTGAAGCAAGCTACTAAAATTTTGCTTGTGTCAAGTGAAAGGAGGTGGTTTTCCTATTGATCCTAAAACGCGTTAATGATAACGATTAAAATGTGCAAAACAGGTTGAAACATTAACGTGAAATGCGTATGTATTGGTAAATGAAGTAATACGCCTTACGGCGATAATGGAGTAACGAACAACTTTTACAAGAATCGAGGCTTTTCTGATGGAGTTATATGAAAGTATCAGGTCAAGACGTATCGCGTTAAAAATGACACAGCAAGAACTGGCGCAAAAACTGGGCTATAAATCCACATCTACCATTGCAAAAATTGAGTCAGGCGTAAATGATATCCCACAGGCTAAGCTTTCCGCTTTTGCGGATGCGTTAAATACGACGCCGGCTGAATTGATGGGATTAAATAGCGTAGCACCGGCCCAGAACTTGCAGGAAAATACAGTAACTTGCACTATTTCTAAGGGAAAGCCGCAACTGGAAGTAATGATCAGGAAGCTGGACAGTCTCAGCGTAAAGGATCTGAATCGTGTGATTTCCGTAATCAAGCCTTTAATTGAGATTTTTGTCTCAGATGGTGATATCCGTATGTAGTAAGACGGTACGGTTAAAAAGTTTATGGATAATGTCATACCGTTGTATGGATCACCCGCTGTGACAAGATTGCAAAAGCCGCAGCAAAACTTCGGGACGGCTTATGCATGTAGGAAGTGAGGACGTGGTATTTTATGATGATTTTTGTTGTCAATTGTGAATATAATATTGGCGAAACTCTTATTGACTGTGCTTTTCAAAAAGTTGCTGATGCGGAGGCCTATATCAATGAACTGAACAGCGACAAGGCCAAAGCAATCGCCCGTTGCAAGGAACTGATAGCCCTGCGTGAAGGAGAAGATATGGTACCGTACCTTGTCGAAGAATACGCGGTCAAGTTCGTAATTGTGGCCGTTGAACTGAACGTATAGTTTCAGGCAAATAAATAATTTAGCAAGAGGTGGCTGGTAAGGCTACCTCTTTTTTTGATATAATAATTTTGTAAAATGGATAAGAAAAAATGATATAAGGTAATCGGATCAATCTTATTTTACGGAGGAGTATTATTATGGCACAGTTTACTACAGATATTTTTGCGCAGTTCGATAAGAAATGGGCACTGCTTTGCGCAGGCACGAAAGAAAAACATAACACCATGACCATTAGCTGGGGCGGTATGGGGACGCTTTGGAGCAAACCGGTGGTGACGGTATATGTGAAGCCCTGCCGTTACACGTATGGTTTTATGAACGAGAATGACTATTTCACCGTCAGCTTTTACCCGGAAGAATGTAAGAAGGCGATGGCTGTCATGGGAACCAAATCCGGCAGGGATATAAATAAGGATGAGGTGTCCGGCTTAACCGCTAAACCAATAGGTCAGGTCGTAACTTATGAGGAAGCAGAGGTAACCTTTATTTGCCGGAAGATATATTGGCAGGATATGGTACGGGAAAATATGCCGGAGGATGCAGTAGAAAGATTCTATACGGAAGAAGAGCCGCATCGCATGTTTATTGGTGAAGTGGTGGAGATTATAACGCACTGATTTTATTGCGGTAAATTCCAGTTTTGCTCAGCAACGATGAGTATGATATAATTAAAAAAAATAATTTCCAACAGTGTCAATTTTGATGAAGCTGTCTTGTATATATAATAAAAAGCATTATAATATTAACAGTTAAGGAGGATTTTTCTATGCCGATTAACGAAAAGCAAATCACAAACGAAATGATTGCAAAAGCTATGCAGTGCGAAACAGCCGATGAGTTGATTGCGTTAGCTAATTCTGAAGGTATTGAATTGACTAAAGAAGAGGCCGAAGCGTATTTGGCTGAATTGGAAGATTTTGAATTGGATTCAGATGTTTTACAGAAGGTTGCTGGTGGCGGTATATATGAGACTGTAAATACAATAATTAAAGAGGTTCCTAATGTAGTCAAAAACATATGATGGCATAGACAGGGATTATGATGAAATAATTGTGTTATAAAAATGGTATGGGAGGATTCTATTATGCCGATTAACAAAAACGAACTTACAAAAGAAATGCTTGCTAAAGCTATGCAGTGTGAAACTGCTGATGAATTGATTGCGTTAGCAAAAGCTGGCGGTTATGAAGTTACGGAAGAAGATGCAGAAGCGTATCTGAAAGAATTGGAAGATTATGAGTTAGATAAAGAAACTTTGCAAAAGGTCGCTGGTGGTACTTTGTTATGGGATACCTACTTTAGGGAAACTTCAAAGTAATAAAAATTTATTGAAGGAGGATATTATAATGCCAATTAATAAAAACGAGTTGACAAAGGAACAGATTGCGAAAGCAATGTCCTGCGAGACTGCCGAGGAACTTATGGTGTTGGCAAAAACTGAAGGCATCGAATTGACAAAAGAGGAAGCCGAAGCGTATCTGATAGAATTATCGGATGTGGAACTGGACAGCGATGCACTGAAAAATGTGGCGGGTGGTGGCACATGCTATACTGCTTATTAAAGGAAGACAGGGTGTTGGTGTTTAAAAAAACGGAGGTATTTTACAATGGGAAAAATCAACATGAATGAACTGACGAAAGAACAGATTCAAAAGGCTATGGCCTGTGAAACTGTCGAAGAATTGATGGAACTGGCAAAATCTGAGGGTATCGAATTGACGAAAGAAGAAGCCGAAGCGTATTTGGCTGAAATGGATGATGTGAAGCTGGACGATACGGCCTTACAACAGGTGGCTGGAGGCATTTGTTCAGTAGCTGATGCATCGCAAGAGCGAATACTGTCTTTCCATTGTGGAGTTCAATCATTGAATTGATTCCCAGTTCATACAGTTTTACGAATTCATTGGTTTTAGTAGTCCAGGGCAATGCCCTGGCCGTTGCCCCAGCCGTTAAAAGGACTATAGTATGGTAAATCTCAATTTTGCACAGTAACCTATTCGACAGTCGTGGAAGTTTAACGAACTTTCGCGGCTGTTTTTTTGTAAGGAAAATTGCAGTTTTGCTCAGTAAAGATGAGTATGATATAATTAAAAAAATAATTTCCAACAGTGTCAATTTTAATGAATCTGTCTTGTATATATAATAAAAAGTGAATGTCATTAAGTTAAACTAAATTCCCGTTTTTCTTTACAATAATGAGCATGATGTAATTAAAATATTTAATATTAAGGAGGACTTTATTATGTCGATTAACAAAAATGAACTGACAAAAGAACAGATTGCCAAAGCAATGTCCTGCGAGACTGCCGAGGAACTGATGGAGCTGGCAAAAACCATAGGCGTAGAGCTGACGAAAGAGGAAGCCGAGGCGTACATGGTGGAGATGGAAGATGTGGAACTTGACAGTGATGCGCTGAAACAGGTAGCGGGTGGTTTGTGCTACAGTGCTGGCTTGGGGGCTGGCCAACGTTGTGAGAGGGGCGGCGGCATAGCTGGTGCATGATAAAGAGGTTTTTAGATGGAAGAGGTGTTAAAATGTCAATTAACAAAAATGAATTAACAAAAGAACTGATTCAAAAAGCAATGGCTTGCAAAACCGCCGAGGAGTTAATGGCGACGGCGAAGGCCATGGGCTACGAGTTGACGAAGGACGAGGCCGAGGCGTATTTAACGGAGCTGTCTGATTTTGAGCTGGACAGCGAAGCATTAACTAAAGTTGCCGGCGGTGGTTGTTATACGGAATGTAATAGTGAGCATTATCATTGCAAAAAACGGCAGTAAATACCGTTTGGGTGTCAGAGTTGTTATACGGAATGTAATAGTGAGCGTTATCATAGGCGTTGATAACGCAGTCTGTCGTTATAATGTTTATTTTTGATTTGCGGAGGTATGTCATCAAATGGCAAATCCCAATTCACATTAATACTACTGTCAATTAATGGAAATTTGCGAAATAGAATAAATATCAGGACATAAAAAAACAAAGGATGCTGAACGAATATTGCTCAGCATCCTTTTGATTTCAGTATAAGAAACTCATATTATAATCGGTCAAAGAAAAGATTTTATACGATCCATGGCAAAGATACAATCTTTATAAAACACACTAAGTGCTATAATAGGAGTATTGAGAGATTGAACAGATTGTGTTAATATTAAAAAAAATAAAATTATGAAATGAAGCAGCTGATTATGCACTACAGACCAGTGAGAGGGAGCGATATAAATATGAAATGCCAAAAACTGGTGGCAGCGATTGTTTTATCTGGAATAGTAGCGATAAACCAGGCATATGCTTCCACGCCAGACACGGAAAAGCCGGCAGGAAAAGTTCTGCTGACGTGCAATGACTGCAGGTTAAACTAAAAAATATGGGGGTAAAAGCATGTTAAGGAAACTCTCTTTTTTATTGGCAGCAGCATTATTACTTATGGTAAATGTCTGTTTTGCCACAGGCAACGGGGAAAAGCAAAAACTCCATGAGGAACTTACCCAAATGATAGGCGATACCGGTACAAAGGTACCGGGCATGGGTGTGATTGTCTACAAGGACGGCAAGGAAGTGTTCAGCGATTTCCTGGGGTCGGCGATTGTGGACAGCAAAAATCCACAGAATAATCGTCCCTTTACGAGACAAAGCCGTTTCCGGGTGGCATCCGTATCCAAGATGTTTACGGTCTTTACGCTTATGCAGCTGCAGGAGCAGGGCAAGCTGGACTTAGATGCGGACGTAAGTCAGTATCTGGGCTTCCGCCTCAGAAATCCCAATTATCCGGAGAAGCCGATTACGGTGAGAATGCTGGCTTCCCATACTTCATCCCTGCGTGACGGCAAGGTCTACAGCATACCGCCGCAGGTGAGCATACAGGAGTTCTTTAAGCCAGAGGGAAAGTTTTACGAGAATGGGGATCATTTTGCACCGAAGGGCGAAGAACCGGGCAAATATTTTGCCTACTGCAATTTGAATTACGGTGTTCTGGGCACTATTATCGAGAAAATAACAGGGGAGAGGTTCGACAAATATCAGAAGAAGCACATCTTACGCCAGCTTGATATCAAGGCGGACTATTTGCCCGGTAATTTCCGAAAGAAAGAGTTTGCAAAACTTGGCGCGGTCTACCAGAAAAAGGATGCTTCCGGGAAATGGGACGAGAACGGCCCATGGAGGGCTACCCAGGACGGATATCCGGAGGGACAGCCCAAGAAAGATACCATTGCCCTGCAGAACCCCTATCAGGAGGATTATCAGGATACCTACAGCCTGAAGAGCTATGTTCCCGGCACCAACGCAACCGTGTTTTCCCCAGCGGGTGGACTTAGAATTTCCTGCGAAGAGCTTTCCCATGTCCTTTCTATGCTGGCAGAAAACGGCACATACCGGGGCAAGAGGGTTTTGTCTCCCAAATCGGTTCAGGCAATGATGAGCAGGATATGGGTCTATGACAAGGCGGCAAAGAACGGCAAGACTTACGGAGGAACCATTCTTTCCTATGGCCTGGGGCTGTATCAGATGGACGGCAACAGCACAGCCCGTTTTTGCAAGGACAGGGAAATTGACCTGGTCGGGCATACCGGTGAAGCTTTCGGCTTGCTGTCTATGCTCTGCCTGCGCCCCAATACCAAAGACGGGTTCCTATACATTATGAACGGTGAAGCCGTGGAGGAAGATGAGGATGAACGGAGCTCCGGCATATTCAGTAACAATTACATCTGGGAAGAAAGATTAGGCGATGCCATTTGCCGACACACGTTTAATAAATAACGGATGAGAGACTTTCAACGCAGGATCTCTTTGGATAACAGTCGTTTTTTCCGACAGCCGTGGATTTTATTTCTGCGGCTGTTTTGTTATAATAGTAAAAATGATTACCATGCGGCAATTTAAACGTTTCCCGGGGATTGATTATGGATACTGACAATGTAAAATACAAAAGAACGGGATTTGTCCTGAACAAAAAATACATACATTTTATGATTCCTGCGATGCTGTCTGCAGTGGGAGTTTCCCTGAGCGAATTTGCGGACAGCATGATCGTTTCTCATTTGCTCAGTTCGGATGCTTTCGCCATCATCAATCTCGCAACGCCGGTCGTTTTTGCGGTCTCATTGATCTACACAGTGACAGGAGTCGGCGGATCGCTTTTGTTTGCGGAATATTTGGGACAGAAGGATAAGAAACAGGCCGATCAGTATTTTACGGCATCGACCGTCTTGTCTTTGCTTTTGGGGATACTGCTGTTTGCGTTGCTGGCGGTTTTTCATGCTGTCCTTGGGGGGCTTTTCGGCTGTCCCGAAGAATTGATGACGCAATTTAACGCCTATACACGCGTTCTGTGTTTTTTTGTTCCCGTGGGCATCCTTCTGATGCACGTCACCTATTTCCTTCCGGTTGTAGGAAAGCCGTTCCTTTCCATGGGGCTTGTCGTCTCGGCAAATGTATTGAATATTATTTTGGATGTCGTCTTTATTCGCGGATTCGGCATGGGCTGTGAAGGCGCGGCATTGGCTACGCTTGTTTCGTATATTGTTGTCGTTGTTGCCATGATCTTCATTTGGCGCTTCGGAAGAATCTCTTTAACGTTATGCCGGGTGCAGAAAACACAGCAGATTGTAAAGGACACCGTGAAAAAAGGCCTGCCTTCCGGGAGTGTGCAGGCGGGTTACCTGATTACAACTGTATTCTGCAATCATTTCATGAATCAGGCATTCGGCTTAAACGGTGTGGTGGCAATGTCCCTGTTTGCCCAGCTGGATTCCGTTATCTCGATTGCGCTGACGGGGATTGTTGACAATAACGCATCGTTTGCCGCTATGCTTAAGGGCGAAGGAGACTATTACGGGATTCGCAGTCTGACTAAGCGCGTCACCTTTACGATCGTGCTTGTTTGTTCTGTTTTATCCATTGGTTTTGCCGCGTTTTACCACAACGTTGCTGCCGTATTCAACATTCATGATCCGCATGTGCTGGAACTGATTGGCGAACTGATCCGTATATACGTCCTATATTATCCTCTCCGCTGTGTTCTTCTTGTGCTCCGGGACATCTACAACACTTTGGACAGAAGCCTGTATGCCACAGCGCTCGGCGTATTGGATAAAGTGATTTCGATTCCCGTTGTGGGGGGTGTCCTGTTTCTTTGGTTCGGCGGGTACGGACTGATTGCTTCGTTTCCGGTAAGCATGATTCTGATTCTGGGCCTTATCGCCGTGATAAATCGCCGGATTGTAAAAAAATCAAACGGAAGATATTCGCCCGTGCTGCTTTTGGATGAGGAGTATCAGATGAAGACTCTCTGCAGTTATTCCGCAGCATCTTTGCAAAACGTGGCGGAAATCGGGCAGTGGATAAGCGAAAAACTTGCCGGCGCTTCTTTGGATCCGCAAATTGCCGGTAAACTGTGTCTTGCTGTCGAGGAAATGGGCATATACATCATTGACTGGTGCGGGGCCGATACCGCCGTCGATTTTCTTGTCAGTACAAACGGGAGCGATTATATCCTTACATGCAGAAGTTCGGGAGATCCCTTTTGTCCCATCAGGATCGGTGACAGCGAGCTGTCGCTGAATGAATTGCTGTTAGTCAGATTGTTCAAAATAAAATATGAGTACATTTTCGGCTTGAATTCAGTAAGTCTTACGATAGGAGCCCCCAAAACATGAGAAACAAGATTGTGGTCGCCGAACCGATGTCTACCGCTTTCAACTTCCTGGAAGACATAAGGCAAAGAGGGTATGAACCGGTCATACTCGAATCGTATATCCCCGAAGGATATGCCAGAAGGCTGATGGACGAGGAACGAAAAATCAAGTATGCAAGGATAGATTACCCGATTATGCTCATAAAAGAAAATCCCGATTACGCAGCAACGTTGCGGGATGTACAAGCCCTTGACCCCCTGCTTGTGCTTGTGGGAGGCGAGGAGGGCGTTATCATAGGTACCCGCCTTGCAAACGATTTGGGAATGACCGGGAACCCGGTTTCGAATATCCCAAAGATGACGCGGAAAAGCGTCATGCACCGGACCCTGAAAGAAGCCGGGCTGCGGTATATACAAGGCCGGGAAGTGTCTTCCCGGGAAGACTGTCTTTCCTTCCTTGAAGAAACGGGCATGGTAGACGTTGTCCTGAAGCATGATCACGGCGTTGCCTCTGTCGGTGTTCACCGGGTTCGCAGCAAAGAGGAACTGTTGGCAGCGTTCCGGCAGGAGGCGACGGCCGAGAATATGTTCGGTGAAGCAGAAAACCGGCTTCTCTTGCAGGAGTATGTGGACGGCGAAGAGTATGTCGTGAATACAGTCAGCCGGAACGGCGTACCGGCTCTGACATCTGTGTTCCGGAATCTTAAAAAGCAAACCCCTTCGGGTCGCATCATATACAGAGGCTTGGAAGCGGTCATGGAACTCGGTCGGAAAGAGGCGCAACTTGTTGCATATGCATTTCAGACGGTGCAGGCCCTTGGAATCACGGACGGTCCCGTACACGGCGAGTATATCGTCGATGAGAAAGGACCCGTTCTCGTTGAAGCCAACTGCCGCGTGATGGGCGGAAGCACTCCGTCCGGATTTCTTGACAAAGTGTTTGGATATCATGAAACCGGCGTAGTTCTTGATTGTATGCTTGACAGCGATTTCCACAGGGATTTTCTGCAAAAACCGTATCACCCGCTGCGAAAAGGATACGTAAAGGATTTTTATTCCGACAGAGACAAAGCCATTACTTCATCGGGCATTGTTCCAATCCTTCGCAATATGGAAAGTTTTTACGATGGCTGGGTGGAGAGCGCAGAGAAAACAGACCATATCCCTGAAACCATCGATCTTGAAACAGAGACAGGCTGTATATACCTTGTTCACGATGACCCGGAAACGACAAAAAGAGAGTTTTCGCTTCTTATGCGCATAGAGGAAAAATATCCGGACTTATTGTATTCGAACACATCCCTTTTTATTCCACCCGAAGACAGCGCGGAGCTTACGCCGGAAATCATGGATATTCTGAAGCGTGATACAGAAGCGCTGATTTCCGATATTATTTCATTCTATAAAAATGGTTCCGAAGGAAATCCGATTGTCCCCGAAAAACTGCTAAACGCCAATCCGTATAACCGTGAGATTATGGATATACTGAAAAATATAAGCGGGGTTTGACCGGATCAGCAAAGATGCCAAATAGCGAACTGCTAGCTTAATCCTAAACCGAAAAATCGTTGTTTTGCTTAGCAACGATGAGTATGATATAATTAAAAAAATATTTCCAACAGTGTCAATTTTGTTGAACCTGTTTTGTATATATAATAAAAGGCATTTAAATTTTATTTATAAGGGGGATTTTATTATGCCGATTAACGAAAACGAATTAACAAAAGAAATGGTTGCGAAGGCTATGAAGTGTAAGGATGCCGATGAGTTGATTGCTTTGGCTAAAACAGACGGTTATGAGATAACCAAAGAAGAAGCCGAAGCCTTCATGGCGGAATTGGCTGACGTCGAACTGGATGAGGAGGTCCTGCAGAAGGTTGCCGGTGGCAAATGCTGGGATGTCAATCACACGTTAACATAACGATTAAAAATCTCATATGCGTGGCGGTGGCTTTTACACACATGAACAACGGCGGAAGCCGGAATACTGGATATAACCCGTTTAATTTCAGGTACTAACTTAATTTTTTTTTAACTTATCTTCATATTTAGCATAACAGGCTGCCCAAGCGAACATAATAGCCTGAATTGGATAATCTTCCGTACAAATAGGCTGGAAACATTCCATGCGTTCTGCATCTGAATTTATATCAAAGAAATAATCCCAATCAATACTTAACAGGTTAACCGTTGACATAAAACACCCCTATAACTGATAATAATTTTATTTATAAGGAGGATTCTACTATGCCGATTAACAAAGACGAACTGACAAAAGAACTGGTTGAAAAGGCCATGCAGTGCAGGTCTGCCGATGAACTGATGGCACTGGCAAAGACCGGCGGTTTTGAGCTGACCAGGGAAGAAGCCGAAGCGTATATGGCGGAGCTGACCGACGTTGAGCTTGACGCCAACACGCTGAAACATGTAGCGGGCGGTCAGTGCTATGGAGATTGCCGGCAGCATACTCCAATCGGTTTTCAATAAAATCAGTTACATGTTGAAACATTTTAAACCTCCGATAAAAAAGAGGGGCCTATACAGCCATTGTCATTAAGTTAAGCTAAATCGCAATTTATACGCGTAACTCTCATCGAAAAAAACAAATAAAAGACTAACTCCCTCTTCTTATTTCACAGGAAATAAGCAGAGGGAATTTTTATGCCATGAGTGAGTTTAACTTGTTGTCATGTTGCTGGATAAACCTCAAAACGGAATTTCAGCATAGTATTTCTTTTTTATGGCCTCTAACGAGGCCGCTTTTTTGTCATTTCGGATTAAAGTAACCGTTTTCTGTAATGCGGCTTTGCAGAATTTTGTCCGGTCTTTTTCTGTGTCGCCGTATTCACGCTGCAGCAGTTCCTGCACAAACGCCGGCAACATGTTAAACTGCATTTGGGCTGCAAGCTGCATGTCGCCAAGAATGGCATCATAGGAATCGTCACGTTCAAAATTGTATTGATACGCAAGAGCCGTGTAGGCGTTTTCGTAACCTTCCTGCACCACAAGGCAGCGAGTCTGCAGACTGACGCAGTTATCCCGCAGCAATTTGGCAATATGCAGGGCAGCTTCGCCAACATAAAATTTCCGCGCTTTGGCGGTAATCGTTTTCAGATACATTTTTTCCTTTTCCATCATTCTTTTTCCTCCTTTAGTACGCATCCGCTTCGTTCAGGCTGATAAACCGGGTGCAATCGTTTTTGAAAAACAGGTTGACCTTTCCGGTAGGGCCGTTACGGTGTTTGGCCACAATCAGTTCCGTCAGGTGGGTAGGGGCGGCATCATTCTTTTTGTAATAATCTTCCCGGTACAGGAACATTACAATGTCCGCGTCCTGTTCCAGTGAACCGGATTCCCGCAGGTCGGAAAGCATGGGCTTTTTAACCTGACGGGTCTCCACGCTGCGGCTTAACTGGGAAAGCGCCAGCACCGGCACGTTCATCTCACGGGCCATGGCCTTCAGCCCGCGGCTGATTTCTGAAACTTCGCGCTGGCGGTTTTCGGAATTGTTTTTCACGTTGGGCGCCTGCATCAGCTGCAGGTAATCTATCACAATCAGATCCACGCTGCCTTCGGATTTCAGGCGGCGGACTTTGGAACGCATCTCCTGAATGGTAAGGCCCGGCGTGTCGTCAATGTACACGCTGGAATTGACCAGTTTGTCCGCCGCTTTCCAGATACGGCTCATCACCGACGATTTTTTGTTTTGGAGTTCCTCTTCCGTAATCTTTCTGCCTTCTGCGGCAACTTTTCCGGGATGCAGGTCCTGTTTGCTTACGTTGGCTTCGGTGCAGATCATACGCTGCGCCAACTGTTCCCGGCTCATTTCCAGACTGAAAAAGATGATCCGTTTGGCCGGTTCCCCGGGTTTGGCTCCCCGCAGGGCCACATTTTCCGCAATGTTAAGCGCCAGGGCGGTTTTGCCCATGGAAGGGCGGGCTGCCAGTATGATGAAGTCCGAAGGATGCAGGCCGCCAATCAGCTCGTCCAGATCGGTAAACCCGGAGGCAACTCCGGTGACGGTTTCATTGCTTTCCACCATTTCGCCAAAACGGTCTACCAGCGGTTCCACAATGTTTTTGATGTGTACATAGTCAGAGCTTGCATAGCGGTTGGTCAGGTGCAGCAGTTGCTGCTGGGCGGCATCCACTACATACTGCAGTTCTCCCTCGCTGCATCGGTAGCCCATGGAGGCCAGTTTCGTGCCGCTGTCAATCACTTCCCGCAGCAGCGCCTTTTCTTCCACAATGCGGGCGTGGTGTTGGATGTTGGCCGATGTGAATTCCATATTTGCCAGCATCGTAATGAAATTGACGCCGCCTACATCCTCATATTTTCCCATCTTCTTCAGTTCTTCCGTAATCGTTACCATGTCGATCGGTATGTTACGGGCATGCAGATTCAGCATGGCCTCATAGGTGATCTGGTGTGAAGGGCGGTAGAAATCTTCCTTTTTCAGTTTTCCAACCACCCGGTTAATGGCTGTCTTATCAATGAGCAATGCGCCGAGCACGCTCTGTTCCGCTGCAATATTCTGGGGTATCAGTTTTTCTTCCATGGCAGTTATCTCTCCTTATCTTCGTTTTCAACTAAGGGCAGGGTCTGCTGAATGTTTTCCGGCAGACATTCCTGCACGGTGGTTCCCGGCCAATCCGTTTCCGGTTCCTCATATCCGTCCAGCGGGGTCTGGCTGGCGGCGCCTTTCACCAGGGCTTCCAGTCTCTGTTTCTTCTGCAGCTCCAGGCAGCGGCGTTCGCCGGGTACCTGCATGGTGAACGAAATGTTCCGTCTCATCAGGCGGGAAATGGCCAACACCCGTTTTGCATTGCCTTCCAGCAGGTTCTCTTCATGGAAGGGCGTCGTAATGATAATGGGGATGTTTTTAGACAGACAGGTGTTCACGATCTGTATAAAAATCTGGTTCGTGTTAGAAGATTCCACTTCCGAACCCAAGTCGTCCAGTACCAGCAAATCTTTGGAAAAAATCTGGTAAAACAGATTCCGTTTGCCCTCCATGCCCAGCGTACCCAGTTCCGTGATGATGTTGGACATGCTGGTGAACATACAGTCATAGCCCCTGTCCGTCAGTTCATTCACAATCTGTGCGGCGGCAAAGGTCTTTCCGGCTCCTGTGTTCCCGTAAATGATCATGCCGGTGCCTTCTTCCAGCATTTCTTTGAAATTCGCGGTGTAGTCAAGAATTATATTGGTGGCCCTGGGGTTTTGTCGGTTGTCATGGGCAAAATCCCAACGGCAGAGTTTTTCCATTCCAAGGGCCTTCAGCCGTTTTTCGTGTTTTATAATTTTCATTATCGTTGAATCCATGATTATATGATTGCCTCCCTGTCAAGCGGCAGCCCGCACAGCCGGGCCGCCCGTATTTGTGCCGGTGTGGTGGGGATGGAAAGCTTCCGTATCGCCACTCGCTGTTCTTCCGCCGTAAAGCGCCGTTCGCCTTCCCCGGGCAGTTGAATGGGGAAGGGATCCCCGAGTTTCCAGTTTTTGTCACAGCTGCCGTCCGTATTGTTACTGTATTTTCCCGCATACACCTTGGCGAAGTTCTTCGCGTCCATCAGCCACGAAAGGGAAGCGGTCCAGCTGCTGTTTTCCTTTTTCCCCAAAAGAAACGTACTGTTGGCAATCCCGGCAATGGTTTTGATCACGATACGTTCCCCGTAACGGTGTAACAGGTATTTCATTTTTTCCAGCAGGGACGGGATGACGCCGTTGTATTTGGGCAGGGGCAGTTTGTTGTATTCGTTTATGATGTTGCGGATGGTTTCCGGCAACAGGTTCAGGGGGATTTTCAGTCCGTTTTCTTCCGGATGCCAGGGTACACAATTTCCGGAAGGATTCAAACTGTTTTTGGGTGTTGTTTCTGTTTTTTCATTTTCCGTTTCATAAGTGCTTACATGCTTATTAACTTTTTCATTTTCCGTTTCATAAATGCTTACATGCTTATCAGCTTTTAAAGCATTTAAAGCATTTAAATTATTATTTATATTACTGTTAACTGTATTACCTGTGTCACGCATGTCACGCCGGGTGTCACGCTCTGTCACGCTGCCAGCTGATGCAGTGTTCATGCGGCTTTGCGCGGGGTTGTCACGCTGGGTGTCACGCATGTCACGCACCTTGTCACGCATGTCACGCGTGACAGCGTGACGGTCACGCACGTTGTCACACATGTTACGTTTTTCGTCACGCGCTTCGTCACAATTTGCTTCAGGGGTGGCAGCAATATTTTCTTTCTGCTGTTCCTTTTCCTGTTTCTGCCTTGCCCGGCGTTCCGCCTGGCGTAACCGGGCCAGTTCCCGTTTATGGGCTTCTGTCTCTTTGCTTTCGTCTTGTTTCCGGGTTGTAATCCTGTTTGTTGCGCTTTCATTCCTGCCGCCCGCAATCCGGATCAGGCCATCCGTTACGGTAAGAAGGCGCAGCTTCTCAAACAGGGAAAGGGTCTTTTGCACGATGCATTCGGAACAGTGAAACAGCCCGGCCAGCATGGGTGTATCCATGGGCAGACTGGAAGACATTCGCACGCAGCCTTCCGGATCGGAAGCGGCCAGCATCTTCACGCCGTTCCACACGCCGATGATGGTAGCACCGTCCGGATCGGTGTAAATGGCAAACAGGGTCTTCATATCTAACACAGGGTCTGTATGTATTTCGTTCATTTTATTATCCTCCATTCATTTCAATTAGGACCGTTCCCATAAGGGAATCCGGCCCGGGGGCCGGATATGCGGTCAGGATGAAACGCAGTTTCCTAACAACACCTGCAAATGCTGAAATGCTTTACGCCGCGTTTGGTAAGCAAACTGGAAGGTGCAGTCCAGATCCTTCGCCACTTCTTTCATGCTCTTATGCTGAAAATAAAGTGCATGGATCATTTCTTTTTCCTCTTTCGGCAGCTGTCCGACTGCGTTGCGTACTGCCACGCGAAACGCGTTGCGCAAACATTTGCTTTCCGGTTCTTCCGCACTGTCTGTAGCTTCTCTTTCAATACGGCTGTTACCCGGTTCATCCTCTTCGGTAGCAGTATCTGTAGTAGTGTACGCTGCCGGTTGTTCATGTTCCGCCCGGAAGTCCTGCCGCCGTATGCAGCAAAGTAATGTCTTTCGTAAAACAGACCGTAAGAGAAAGGGAACTTCCTCGTCCGGGGGCAGTTTCTGTTCTTTCCGTACCCATTTCACCAGTGCGAAAGAGCAGATGCTCCGGATTTCATCTTTACCAAGCCGGTCCCGGAAATAGGGCACGTTGCATAAGCGTTCGATGAACGGATCCGCTGCCATATAAAGGCTGTACTCGGCTTCTATGTCACCCGCATGGGCCTTTTGATACTTCTCGTTCCATGGAGTGACACCAGTAAGATTTTCTTCTGTTTCACCGTTTGATAAGCTCATATTTTTTTAATCCTTTCCCAAAATTTTTGATAAAAAATTTGGTGCGCATGCTGAAAAGGATAGCAGAACAAAAAGAATTTGACAAGATAACAACTTTAACCACAACTTTGACCACATCTTTTCGAAATTTGACCACAACTTTGACCACATCTTTGAAATTTTGACCACAACTTTGACCACAACTTTGACCACAAGTTAGAAATGAAAAAAATTGGTAGTTTACAAAAAAAGTTGACCGTGGTTGTGAAAGTGTAATGTTTCGCTCGGAACATTCCTTTTTTTGTTTCCCGGATTTTATATTGACAAGCTTGAACACTTGTGCTAACATTCATTCTTGTACGGTTCGCGCAATCATTCCAGAAAAATAAAATTTGACTTGACACACAGTAATCACAATAAGCAAATTTGTTTTATGGGGGTATGACGTCGGGATGAACCGCGATACAGAACTTGCGAAGTTATTTTTAGAATGTCGATTAGCGGCACACTTATCGCAATACCAGCTGGCAGACTTAATGGGCGTGAAGCAAATGTCCATTCACCGGTGGGAACACGGGATATGTAAGCCGTATAAAAAGAATTTGAACAGGCTTTTCAGTATTTACAACGATATACTGAAAAATGAAGCAGATGATTTGTCGCTTTTGGACGAAGCTCAGGAATCTGAGCCACAAGATACACCGGAATCAACAAATCATGTGTCCCAGGCAGTCATTAATAAACTGCGGGTGATTCGGAAACAGCTGGATCATACTGGCGGGAATTGCAACAAAGAGAAGTAACCAAAGACTGTATGTTTTGATTGCATTATGAACTGTACATTCTCCTCACTAAACCTTTTGCGGGGTTTGGTGAGGAGTTTTTGTTTTATGAAATAAGCCCACACTTTCCATTAGCAGTGATTGAAAGTGTGGGCCTTTCTGTCTGTGAACGGTGTTTGCAAAGTTTTTTTAAAAAATTTCAAAAAAAATCCAAGTTGTGGTTGAATTTTTTTCGGCTCAAGCAATTATACAAGTAGAGGGGTAATTGCGAGGCCCGGACAAACGAAACGACGTTTGCGAGATTTTTTTAAAAAAATTTTAAAAATTTCCCAAGTTGTGGTTGAATTTTTTCCGGCTCAAGCAATTATACAAGTAGAGGGGTAATTACGATGCCCGAACAAACGAAAAGGAAAAGGAGAAAAAAGACATGAGCGAAGCAAAGGTAATTGAGGAAAAGGAAATTATGACGATGGCCCAGGCAGCACGGGACAAAGTAGCACGCATCTTTCTGCACTGGACGGGAGGCCATTACGGTGTCAACGAAGACGCCTACCACCTGTGCGTAGATAAAGATGGCCAGGTGTATGCGAACTGCAGTGAGTTCACCGAAAAGAAAGCCCATACGTGGCTGCGCAACTCGGGCAGTATGGCGGTGAGCCTTTTATGCGGTTGTGATGGCAACTGCTGGCCGCCGGGAAACGGCAATGTGAGGACGATCCACGCAGTCAGGGCAGGAAGCAGTTATGCCGGTCCGGATGATGCCATCATCAATTACGGGGAAGAACCGCCAACAGCGGAACAAATCGAGACGATGGCGAAACTGGTGGCCATTCTCTGTGAGGGGCTGGGCCTTGCTATAAACAAGGACAACGTGCAGACACACTGCGAAATTGCCCTGAAAGACCACTACGGACCCGGCAGCGGGGATCCGTATTCCAAATGGGATCTGTGGTTCCTGCCGGATTATATCCACGGCGGGGTATTGATTCCCGGCGGCGCGCTGCTGCGGGGGAAGGCGCTGTTCTACCGGCATGAGATGAAAAAACTGGAGCAGACAGCGTAACAATGGTTTGACCTGTAACGTCCCGGTACGTTGCAGTGCAAATAGCGGGCGCGCAAAGCGGCATGCGGCAGAATCGTATGGCCTGCAGATGTAAGCCGGACGAGCGGTAAGTCCCGCAACCAATTAAAAAAGAGAGGAGGTGTGAATTATGGCAGCAACGATGAATGTAGTGAAACGTACCTTATCCGTTTCCATTGCACGCGGTACTGACGCGGACGGGAATCTGGTAACCAAGAGCTACTCTTACTCCAATGTCAAACCGGACGCAGAACCGGCGAAGATCCTGGCAGTAGGCAAAGCCCTGGGCGGCCTGTTCGATAACGACATTACCGGACTGGTAGTAGTGGAACGGGCAACCCTGGCTGAAGAGTAACCCGGGGAAAAAGAAAGGCGGGCGCAACAGAATGCGTCCGCCATGTAAATAAGGCAGCGGGCGGTGCTGAGGCTTAGCATAAAAGCCAGTTTGACCAATACGCCCCGGTTTAGTGGAAACCGCCTTACAAAGCTATTTTAATTGTATTGTATTTTTTTGAATGAGGGGGAAAAATGATGAAATCTGATACTGATCTGGATTTGGTGTTTAAAAACGCGGTTGGCAAGAAGGTGATCCTTAACATTGAGGAACCGAAAAGCGGTGTAACAAAAGCGGAAATCGACGCTGCCATGCAGACGGTCGTTGACAACAACATCTTCGCTACCACTGGCGGCGATATTGTGGAAGCCGTGGAAGGTCGCCTCCGCACCACGACCCTTGACGTGGTTGAATGACCGATATTTCCGAAGTATTCGGCTTTATTAAAGACTTTGGCTTTCCGGTCGTGCTGAGCTGGTTTTTATTGGTGCGCATGGAAAACAAGCTGGCGGGCCTCACAGAGGTCATCGGAGAACTGAGCTGCAATATTGCCGCAATGCGGGGTGAAATACCCAAACGGTAACTGGGGACGCCGGGAAACCGGCGTTCCCAAACATTTTAATTAGAAAATAAAATGCTTGCACGGTTATTGTATGAGCACTGGTTATAAATTATTACGGAAAAAATGGAAAAGAGGATTACGATGTTTAAGAAACAGATCATAAAATTGATGAATCTGCCGTTAAATGATTATGGTAACGCGGAACGCCTGAAAGAAATGTTTGGAACCCGCTGGGTGTATCTGCCACGTTACAAGTGCTGGATGTATTGGGACAGATACAGCTGGAAGGGTAAAGCGACGATTGAATTCCGCAGGGCGGCAGCAAAGGCGTTTCTGTTACTGGAGAAGGAAATCCGTTGTTTACCGCCAGCAAAAGATAATTATGAACAGCTCCACCGCACAAAAGTTCTTGAATGGCTTGAAGCTTCGCAGTTTGAAGCGCGCCTGAAAGCTGTCAATGCCATTTTCAGGGGTATGTGTATGGACGAGCAGGCAGTAAAATAATGATTAGAATTTAGCCCGCAGGGAGACCTGCGGGTGTTTTTTTATGTGTTGCTTAGGAAAGAGAACAAGGGGTGTTGTAAAAGTAAGGGATATGATATAATTAAATATTATAAAAGTATTAGGTTTGAAACAGTATAGATTGATTGAGAAAAGATAGGGACTTTCATGTGATATAATGTTTTATGGAGGAGCAATTAATGAGGTTTGATGAGTTTGATATCTTGTTGTCTGATAGTAGAATTACAGAAGTTGAATGGAAAGCATTTGCTAAGATTTTAAAAATAAAAGATATTGAAAACAAGGATACCCAAGAAAGATGCTTGACTGTTAACAAGGAGTTTAGGCATTATTTTGGAAACACTATAATTAATGTGGTTAGAGATGAATATTCGCCTGATTATGATATTATTATTCAAGCAACCCGTGGCTTTTTAGGAATAGATGAAGTTGATTTTCCTACAGATGCGTCCATTTTAGTAAAAGAAAGCTTAATATGTAAGAAAATAGTTGGAGACGAACTTATAAATGAATCAACATATGAAACTTTTATAGACAGAATTATGGAAGTTTCCAATGCGAAGGCTGAGACTAGACTAACAAAATTCATAAACGGCCTGAAAGACGGATTGAAAGGCGGTTTGATGGGGTATTATCGTAGTAAATCATTAGGGTATGTTGGAATTGTAGGTGGTGTTGTTAACAGAGTGTTATTCGAAACTAATTGGGAGATTGTATTATCAATAATAATGCTCACCTGTTCAATACGAAAGAGATTAGCAGTTTTAGATGAATTTAGTGCTATTAGTGATAATGAATAACGATATACGAAGGAGAACAAATAAATGATAAATAATATTTCAGATAAAATGTTGATGCGGATCCCTGATATATTTAGGGAGTTGTATCAAGATGGCCGTGTAATTAGAAAAGGTGCTATATTAAAAGCTACAGAAGATCTCGAGATTGTCAAAGATGGGATTAAGACGCTTTACAAAAAGGGTGCAATTGTTGGTCATATAGAAGATATTACTGAGGATTTGAAAGTTTCGGAGGTAACTGCTGCTATTGATAAGGCCGCTGAAGCAGCAGATAAAGCGGCCTCAGCAGCAAATCTTGCAACTACAGCTTCAGTTGGTATAGGGGTAGGTGTTGTTTTAGCTGTGGGCGTTGGTGTGTATTTAATTAATAAAAGTATAAAATGCATAAATGCTCAAATAGATAAATCTACAAAAGAATTATATCAAATAAAAGTAGGAATTGATGATTTAAAGGATATTTTGGATAGTCAAATAGATGCCAAGTTTACATCCCAATTGAAACTTTTGAAAACAGCTATTGAAGAAAAGAATATAAGTAGAATATATGAATATAGGGACAACTTTGTGGAAATAGCTGATTTTAGCATGAAACAATGCCAAAAGATTATTGAAAAAGGGAATGTTGTAAGGTTGTTGGAAACTTTTAAGAAATATATTTTGATGTATTATGTTAGTATGCAAAGTGTTATTCGCTGTTCACTATTTATAAATCAATTTACTACCGCTAAAAATTATACGGAAGATAGCTGTAAACAGTTAGAAGATTTACTAAAAAAATATAGTGAATTCTTACTAAATTCTTCCGGTAATGTCTTTTTTGATTGTCCCGTTGAAAGCTTAGTTGAATTACCGACGATAAAACCTTCGTTAAGATTAATGTCACTTGTTTTAAAAGATAATATTTCTATTATAAAACAGCTGGAACCTGAATTACAGACTCTACAATCAACAGAGAATTCCCAAACGCAAGCCTTTAATTTGCCATATCTTGACTATGAGATTGAAACAAATAAGAGAATAGGTTAATCATTGAAATTTTTCTAAAAAAATAATTGTATTGCCAATATCTGGCGTTGCTGTTTGCTACAATATAGCTGTAGTAAGATGGTGACGCCATTATTTTTTGAAAATAGTGTACCTGCAAATAGTTTTGCAGGATAATAGCAGTTGCTGTAAAATAATATTTAAAAGAATATAAAATGTTATGACAGAAATGGAGTGAGATGAGATGAACGATCTGCGAATTGCCAAAGACCGCCTGCTGCGAATGTGCGCCAGGCTGACGGAAGGGGAAGTGTTATACAAAGATGAAGAAGCGGCACGGTACGGTTGTTCGTTGCGTTCTATCCAGCGAGACTTTGATGATCTGCGGGCCTTCTTTGATGACCGGAATCTGGAAAACGGCACGAAACAAAAATTGATTTATGACCGGATGCTGAAAGGTTACAGACTGGAACCGCCAGTGCATATGCTGCTGTCCGATGAAGAGACCTACGGCGTAATCAAAATTTTGCTGGAAAGCCGCTCCCTGACCAAAAGAGAAATGAAACCCATTCTGAAAAAGTTGGTGGACTGCTGCGTTCCCAAAGAAAACCAGCAAAGAATCGCAAAGCTGATTGCCAATGAAACCTATCATTATGTGGAACCCCATCACAACAAAGTTGTGCTGAAAACCATGTGGGAACTTTCCAAAGCAGTGCAGGAGCAGCGTTACGTCAATATCACTTACGATAACAAATACAAAGAGCCAATCCGGCGGAAAATCAAACCCGTTGGCATCCTGTTCTCGGAATATTATTTTTACATGATTGCCTTTATTGCAGAAGGGGAAAGCGAAGAGTTTAACAAAACTATAAAAGATTACGCATATCCGGCTATTTACCGTATTGACCGCATCCGGCGGTTTACCATCAGTGATGAACGTTTCCGTGTTGTATATGAAAACCGTTTTGAAGAAGGGGAATACCGGAAACGGGTACAGTTCATGTGGCCGGGCAAGCTGCAGAAAGTAAAATTCTATGTGCAGGAAAAGAGTCTGGAAGCGGTGCTGGACAGACTGCCCACAGCAAAAGTAATCAAGCAGGATGCCAAGGGGTATCTGGTAACAGCAGAAGCGTTCGGAGAAGGAATCCATATGTGGCTGCGAAGCCAGGGCGAGTGGGTGGAAGTAATAAAATAAAAAGACATAAACAAATAAATCTTAAAAAATATTTGAGATAGCCAAAATCTGGCTATCTCATTTTTTATACTGTAATTAGCAAACCAAAAGGAGGGTGGATAAAAATGTTTGATGCACTGAAAGAAACCATTATTGGTCCCAATCCGTGTCCCTGGCCCAAAAAACCGTTGGACACAAAAGACTTACTGATTATGGCATTGCTGTACATTATGTTCCTGATTCTTACCAAAGGCGTAGTAACAGGTACGGCCTTTGCCATGGCAAGCAAAAAGTACGGTATCGCAGAAGATGTGCTGCGGATGGCAGCAAAGGATCAACCATGGGCGTAACAGTATTGACAGTGCTGGCGGCACTGGTGTTAAAAGCAATCGCTGTTAAAGTGTACGATGACTGCAAAATTGGCATCTGGATTGCTATTGTGGTAACCGTGCTGTTTGGAGGCTGGTTTCTGACAACTATTCTGAGTAAAGTATCATTCATTCCGGTGTTTTTGTTGTTTAGACATTAAGGGAATATTTCAAAGGAGGAAAACATTATGGCAGTAGGAGAATTACACATGGATCGTATTATTTTAGGTGCAGCATTGGGTATTGGAGCTATTGCAGCGGCTCCGTTCACCGGTGGTGGTTCCGTGCTGGGAGCGGCAACGCTGGCCGGTTCCCTGAGCGGATTCGGTACCGGGCTTGCGGCAGCTACGGCAGGTCTTGTAGGCGCAGCGGTTGCAGACGGTATGGCAGATGAAGAGGAAATCAGTGCATACTGTGAAGGTTACCGGAAGGCAAAGAAGAAATACCAGTCAAAAAGGCAAAAGGCGGAAGAGAAATACGGGCCGCTGGTGTAAAAAGATTTCTGATTACTGGATTTGCAATAAAGAAGACAATAAAATTTTTAAGGTAGCCAGTATCTGGCTACCTTATTGCTTATACTGTAAGTGTAAAAGGGATAGAAGGAGGTTGATGCCGATGAGTAGTTATCTTGAGAAACTGCACGCAAACCAAATTTACTTTCCTAAAGGCTATGCCAGGTTTTTACACAACCTGTTCTATATGGCAGATAGCCAGAAAGAAGAAGAGGTGATCCAGTTGAATATTTATGGCGGTTTTGAGAAATACCGTGACTGCGTGAAAGAAGAAGGGTTAGATGGTATTAAGCTAACTATCAACTTGGAACGGGATGAGGCCGGTTATAAAGTTGTGGCTTATCATGCAGTCATTGATACGAAAGTTCTGCTGGCGCAGTTAGACAGATACTGCGCCGCATAGTCAGGAAAAGGAAACGATTGGCGCGGCTGATGCCAATAAGTATGGAAGGAGCTTATCATAAAATGGATGTAAATAAAGCCAAGCAGGCAAAGGATATAATTGCAAATGCTTCGAAAGATAATCAGGAATTGAAAGATGAATTTAATGATGCCATAAATGAATTAGAAAAACTCGAAAGAAAAATGACAGAAATAGCAGAAACACTGCTGGGAAACGGGAAAGTACGAAATGAAAATGCTGATTTTGTTGGAAGTGAAGCTGATAATATAATGATGGCCTTGGCGCGGGAAAAAGCGAAACATGATCCCGAATTGGCGGCGCTGTTGAAGGAACTTGATGAATCTGAAAATCAAATTGCTGGATTAACAGATATTTTAGGTTCGGTTTAGGGTTAAGGGGAGAAAACAAAGGAGGCGTGTATTATGAATAATATTATTATGCCGCGTGAAAAATGGGATCCCTTGTACAGAAAAGAGAAAGAGATAAGGAAAAAGAAAGCTTTGGAATGGGCAAAGCAACACGGATGTTACGAAGAAGTAAAAAGGTATTATGAAATGAAAGAGTGGTTTGAAAAAAATGTCGTGTACTGATAATAGCAAAAAGGAATCTGTGAAAACAGGGCTACCAACAGAAGAAACGGTTCAGCGGTGGTTAATTAAAGCCGAGAAGGGTCATGCAATGGCACAGTATAATTTGGGTATTTCTTACTATAATGGTGTAGGCATACCCAAAGACTGGAGTAAGGCCCTGCACTGGTTCAAAGCGGCTGGGGTACAGGGAATCGTTGATGCATTGTATATGATAGGCATGATGTTTCAATTTGGCAAAGGTGTTGAGCCAGACGTAAAAGAAGCGTTCCAGTGGTATTATAAAGCCGCTGAACTGGGTGATGCCGAATCACAATACAGGGTCGGAAACTCATATCACTTGGGACGAGGTGTAGAGAAAGATCTGACCGCAGCGGTGGAATGGTGGCGCAAAGCGGCAGAACAGGGGCATGCTAAGGCAAGGAATAATCTGGGTGTAGCGTATTATCGCGGAGAAGGTGTGCCGAAAAACATAAAAGAAGCGGAAAAGTGGCTGAAAAAGTAATAATTCACAGAATACAGAACAAATGTAGCATATGTTGTGCAACAAAGGAAGGGAATTTATGAGATAATAAGATGAAAGGCAATTGAATTTTGCCCGTATGCTATTTTGTTAATGAGGCTGCTACAATGGTAGAAAAAGAAATAATAAGAAAGGAACGCCTGCGGATTGGGCTAAATATCTTAGTCCGCAGGCGAGAACTTCATATGACACAGAATGAATTGGCGGAAGCATCCGGTGTTTCACGAAATCAGATTTCCAGCATAGAGAGAGGAAAAACTAATTTCGGCATGGAAGCGTTGTTTGCAATAGCTGAAGCGTTAGGGGTGGAGTATCAAGAATTGCTGAAATAATTTTATGATTGCAAGGGTCGAGGAAGAATAATCGGAAAAGCAAGATTCACTATAATGAAGATAGTGGATGGTTTGTATGGATTGACAGATAAGAAGAGTAGATATGGTTTAACAGCCTGCTTTATGTTATAATGAAAATAAAGATTAAATGAGTTTAAGGTATAAAAAGCTCTAATCAAAGTAAACCGTGAAGGTACCGAAGCTGCGGCAGTCACATATATGCCAGGGATTACTACAACTGGTGTACGATTGGATCCTGAACCTAAAGAAATAAAACTTGATAGGCCTTTCGTATATGCCATTATGCATAATGAAACTTCAATACCAGTGTTTATAGGAATTTTAAACAGTATGAAATGAGGAGATGAGGAAATAATCGTTTGATAAAAATGTGGTGGCAGTAGTCAATGAAATATTTAGAGGAATAATATATGAAAGGGGAACGCAATATGGATTCTACGAGCTATGCAGAGGAATTGTATAATCAAGCCTTAAAATATTGGTATGGGTTTGAAGGGGAAGAAGATAGAGAGTTAGCAACTGTTCTTTTTAAAAAGGCTATTGAAGAGGGTTACTGTATGCCTGCTTATGCATTAAAAATGTATAACCTAGATAATTATGTGAGCGAAAACCTTAAGTCAAATTTACAAAACGAACAAGATGTCAACAGGAGAAATTCTGCGCAAAGTGTTAGAAGCAAGTATTCTGGAAATTCACTAGAAGATGCGTTGGAAGAATGCCGTAATAGTTCAGAAAAAGGTTTCAAGATTGCAATGAAAAATGAAGCCGAATTGCGAGTGATTATAAAAGCGTGGAACAAAGAAGTCGAGAAAGCGAAAAACAATATACCAATAGGTTCAAATAGTTCAGATTCATATAAAAGCTATCTTAAAGAACTAGAAAAGACAAAAGAAGATTTACAGAAATTATGTGATCAAACAAGAAAAAATTTTATAGAAAATGCAGACCGATTACAGAACTTTACAATTACAGTTTTTGGTAAAACAATGGCTGGCAAATCAACGCTGATGGAAGTTTTAAGAGAGGGCGATGGTAGCAGTATTGGCAAGGGAACGCAGAGGACGACTAAAGATGTGCGTTCTTATCCATGGAAAAAAACTGGTATTAAATTTTATGATGTGCCGGGCATTGCTTCTGCAAAACATGGTGGTGAAGATGATAGCAGAATAGCTTTTGAAGCCGTAGAATATGCTGATTTAGTATTGTTTTTGATTACAGACGATAGTGTGCAACCAGAGGAAGCTGAATGGCTTTCAAAAATCAGGAAAAAGGGAAAGCCTGTTATTTGTATATTAAATGTTAAAGCTTGCGGTGTGAATGCTGCAAAAAGTTTTGAGCAGAGAGTAAGAATGGTAAAGAGAAAATTTACCAATGATAAAGAACGACTTGATGCAATTAAAAAGCAATTTTTAGCTTTTGCTGATTTAGACGCCATTAAACAAGATTGGTCAGATTTACCATTTTGGTATGTAGATTTACATACGGCATGGTTGTCACAGCAAGACAAAGAACATTCCAAAGAACTTTATGCTTTAAGTAATTTCAAGCAAGTAGAAGATGAAATTATTGCTATAGTGAAGAGTAAGGGTGCATTCTATCAATATAAAACATTTATTGATAATATTTATGAAGGCATATGGAATACACGGGCAAGGTTATTAGAACAAGGGAACAATCATAAAAGGAAAATACCATTAGTACTTGATAATAGGGATAAATTATCAATATTGAAAAGAGAACTCCGTGGAGACAATGCAACGGAATTAAAAGATTTTGTTGACAGTTTCGTAAATGAATTAAAGCAGAAACTACCTGGGTTTGTTGAATATCACTATAATGATAAAAACTGTGGTGCAGCTTGGGAAAAGCTTTTACGTCAACTTGAAATAGATGCAAAAATCAAAAATTTTGTTAAAGGGAGAGATAAATATATAGAAACCCGTTTGCAGGAGTTTTGCAGTGATTTTGTAAATGAATTACGATTAGCGGACAAGTTGGGCGATTTTTCTGTGCCATTTAGAGGTGAAAGTATTACTGATTTTAAATTTGGAGTAGAAGTTGCTGGCTCATTAGCCGCAATAGGGACTGCTATTCTCATCAACCCAATTATTGGAATAGGTGTTGCGATAGGAAGTAAAATCATTTCCTGGCTTTTTGATAGTAAGGAAGAAAAAATACAAGAAGCGCAACATAAGCTGAAAGAAGCCCTTAAATTTTGGATTGATGGTAGCGGATCTCCGGATTCAAAAACACGTGAGACATTTGAAAAAGCTTTCTATTCGTCATTGCGCGATTCAGGCGTGGAAAGTTTTTACGGACCTGTGAATTTTAAAACCGTATTAATGGCGATATTAGAAAAAACTGTGTACAGGAGAGAAGAGTTATATTTTGATACAGTTGATAACGCATTTAATGAATTCGTAAATGCAATACAAGATTTATATACTAAGGAATCTAATCTTGCAAATAAGTTGAAAAATAATTTAAGTGAATTAAATCAAGAATTAATTTCTAGCGCCTTTGTGTTAACTGGTATTGATGCACGACCATTAAGTATTGAGCGTGTATTAGGAATAAAAGTTGAAATGTGTTTATCTGATAGCAGCATTGAAGCCGATAAAATTAAATATCTAAATGAATTATTACAGGAAAAAGTTGTAGTGAAGTAAAATGTTAAGAAGGAGGCATTTAGAACTATGAGATTTGAAATTGGCGAAATAACCAAAAAGAGCAAGGCGTTATTACTGGATGTAAGAAATACTATAAAAAGAGTTGGCGTTGAAACCGGGGTTGATTTACACGATATTGGATTACCCGAAATGATATCCGGCAGTGACAGAAAATTGAAAATTGTGTTGGTAGGACAGTATAGTGCCGGTAAATCTACTATTATCAAACTTTTGACCGGGGCGGATGTTAAAATCGGAGCTGGAATCACAACTGATGAAGTGAAGGTATATGATTGGAACGACATTGATATTGTTGATACTCCGGGTATACAAACCGGGATAAGAGAGGATCACGATGCTAAAACAGAAAAAGCGATTCATGAAGCGGATTTATTAATGTTTGTTGTAACAAATGAAATGTTTAATCCAACAATTGCTAATTATTTTCGAAAGTTAGCTTATAAAATGGGAAAAGCAAAAGAAATTATTTTGATTATAAATAAGATGGGTCGTATTGGTAATAGTCAAAATGAACGTGAATTGTTAAAAGCTGATATACGTGAAATGTTGGAACAACCATATGAGGATTATAAAGTTTTACCAATTGACGAGTTTAGACCGTGTTTTATTGATGCAGAATCATACAACGACAGTTTGGAAGAAAAAGATAAGGATTATAAAGCAGATTTGTATGAGTTGAGTAATTATGAGGGGTTTATTGATGCATTGAATGATTTTGCGACAGATAAAGGACTCATAGGAAAATTAAAGGCTCCATTACATCAAATAGACGATGCGTTAGACAGTGCCATTAGAAAATTGCAGGAGAAATACGCGGATAAACCAGAAAATGAAGGTGCGTTATTTTTACTCCAGCAAAAGCGAAATGCAGTTTTGAAATGCAGAAAAAAATGCTGTCGAGCAGTGGAACGGGTAATCAGAAAATATGCTGCTGACATTCGTGAATTAGGTGCAACATTTTCAGCTATCATCAATACTGAGTTGACTGAAGAGAAACTAAATAAAGAAAAAGAAACCACAGAAAACTCAATTAATAATCTTTTAGTAGAACTGAACTACGATATTGAGGATAGCATTTCTAAAGAAACGGGTGAATTATGCGAGGAAATAAAAACTATTTCTAATGGCGTTTTTGCTCAGCAAGTGTTAGATCATTTGAATGAAATTAACACAGAAACAAGTAAATCCATGAAAAATATTGTAGAAGATGTAAATCAAGGTATTGGAAAATTGCTGAGTAAATTAGCTGATAAAGAATTATTGGGGCAACTAGCTAAGTTAATTGGTTATAAGTTCAAGCCCTGGGGCTTAACTAAATTGTTCAATAAACTGAAAGTTGTTAGTGAAAAATGGCCAATTATTGGAGAAATCATCTCTATTATTTTAGCGATAATTGACAAATATAAGAAAGAAAAAAGATTGGAAGAATTAAGGTCAATTAGGGAAGATATTAGAAAATCTTTCAATGAAGCGGCTTCAAAACTGGAGGCATTTGGGAAAAACGAAATTGAAAAAGAGATTAAGCAGGTATTTGAACAAACTCTTTCTGATATTGATGAAGATTTGAATTCTGTTAAAAAGGAAGATGAAAAGCGTGATAGTGCAATAAAACAATTAGATGCTTTGAAGAAACTTGAGGATGAATTATTGCATAGTATTTAAGCAAGGAATCTGATACATTTAGCATCTTTTTGTGTTTTGCTTAACGTATTAAAATGTTGAAGAGTATGTGTAATATTGCAAAAGAGGTAAACTTATATGGTAGTTGGAACATCACCAAACGAAGAAATACAAAAAATAAAAAGACTAAAGAAGACGATTTGCTTAAGGAAATCTGTGCTTGAAAAGTTGAGTGGGGTGGAACAAGAGATTGTTAGTTTAGTAAAAAAACGAGAGACGCTATTTGATGAATTAGAAAACGCAAATGGAGATATTATTTTTTTAAGAAATAATCTTTGTTCATCATTTCAAAATTTTAAGAACATAGAAAAAAAAATTGAAATGAAAGATGATGAGGATATTGTTTCAGGCGGTATTGAAGGTGAGGTGTTTATTCAGAAGATAGAAAACGAAAAGCGAAATGACTATGAAAGAGATTTAAGTGACTTAATTAAAAAATTTGAAATGATAACATATGAATTGGTTAATATTAACCGTCGTATCCTGCATTTAGAACAAATAATTAACAATGGTTTTAAAAATATGGAACCGTATGAACAGTATCATATAAGGCCATATAAAGTGAATTAATTATTAACATTAATGAAAAAAATTCCTGATAAAACAAATATTTTATGGCTACCTTTTACCCCTCTATTACCACCAGTTTTCATGCCAGCGAGGGCGAAAAGCTGGTGTACAACGCGTTGCAAAAACTGAATAGCGAGTATAGCATTATCCACTCATACCGTTGGTTAGGGGATGAAACCCAGCGCCGCAGTGAGGGTGAGGCAGATTTTCTGATTATCCATCCGGCGAAGGGGATTCTGTCTGTGGAAGTGAAAGCAGGTGGCGTGGCCTTCCGCGATGGTAACTGGATTCAAATCAACCGTAATACTGGTTCGGAAAAGGTGATGGATCCTTTCGGCCAGGCAGCGGAAAGCCAGTACCGGGTGCGGCTGCTTTTACGTAACAATTACCATGGAACCATGCCGCTCATTGGCCGGGCAGTATGGTTTACTTCCGTCTGTGTTGATAATAATTTGAAGCTGCCGCCGGAAGCGGTGCGGGATATTATTCTGGATCAGGATAGTCTGGCAGAACCGGAAAAGGCGCTGGATGCTGCTTTTGGATATTGGCAACGGAACCTCCGTTTTGTACCAACTCCTTTGACTGGTGGGCAGTACAAAGAATTATTGCGTGTGCTATTGCCGTCTTTCCAGATAGCGGAAACCATTTCCAGTAGTGCACGGGAAAACCAGACGAGCTATGTGCAGCTCACCCGACAGCAGTTCGCGGTGCTGGATTTCCTGCGTGAGCAGAAGATAGCGGCTATTCACGGCCCGGCAGGTACAGGAAAAAGCCTGCTGGCTATGGAAAAAGCCCGGATGCTGGCACAGAGCGGGCAAAAGGTTTTGTTATTGTGTTTCAATGAGTTTTTATTGCAGCATCTGCGTACCCAGGAACTGGATCCGCTGATTACGGTGCATAATGTGCGTTCCCTGGCGGAAGAAACATTGCAGGATGATTCGCTGCCCATTGAGCAGATCAATAAGTTTTTTGAAGAATACTTTGCCACGGACTTTGACGATACGGACTGGCAATATCCAAATATCGTGGTGGACGAAGGCCAGGACATCAGCGACGCCATGCTGGAACATTTATCGTTTTTGGCAGAGCTGAACGATGGAAGCTTTTATGTGTTCTATGACCGGAACCAGTTCATATTGGAACGGAACTCACCGGAACAGCCTAAGTACTTGGACAGCAAGGCGGAGTGCCGACTGGTGTTATATCGTAATTGCCGTAATACAGCGGAGATTGCGGCAACGGTTGGCTCGCTGGTGGATATGCGGCAGGAACCTTATGTGAATAATGTGCACGGGGAAAAACCGAAAGCTGTTTTTTATAATGACAAAGCTGCGGCTCGTGGAATTGCGGAACGGTTCGTAAAAGCTATGCAGGAAAACCGCGTGGCATTGGAAGATATGGTGATTCTTTCCGTCCATTCGCTGGAACACAGTGCGTTGCATGGTGTAAGGTCACTGGCAGGGATTCCGGTTTCCAATACACTGGAAGATGGAAAGGTCTGGGTCACCACAACCCGCAAATACAAAGGGCTGGAAGCCAAAGCAGTGTTGCTGATAGATGTGGAAGTTTCCAAACTGACGGACGCGGTAATGCAGCGCATGATCTACATCGGCGGAAGCCGGGCTAATACGTATCTGAAGGTTGCGTTTTATGAAGACGTGAAAAAAGGTGACTACCGGGGCATTGTAGATGCGTTGCAGGAGCAGATGAGGCGGAATGCAGAAGATGTTGATCGTTCAGAGGAAACAAAACTGCCGGGAACTCGTAAGAGCGTGGTGAAGTTGCTGAAGATGGAGCCCGCTGCAGAATAATAAAATTTGTTAAAATGTCTGGGAAAGAACATGTTTAAAGAATAAAATTGAGAAAGGAGCAATCTGATATGGGTGTCTGTGAGGACTCTCGCGATGGTTATGTTTTTGATGAGCCAACAACAATTAAAGACAAACTTAGAATGATAGAAAGGGAAGCCGGTAATATTTTTGAACCGGCAGGAGATGTTATAAATACCGTAAACAATATTTTAGATAGTAAGGCGAACCTCGAAGAGGCTATAAATCCTATACAGCGCATTAAGAATGCTTGGGATGGCATGTCAGTAGAGGAAGCTAAAGCTGTACTAAAAATAGGTGATCACATTAAGGTGATGAGACCCGCATATAGTCATCATGGCATTTATATTGGTGAAGGGAAAGTGATTGAGTACAACGAGTTTATCGTACAAGAGTCATTATTAGAAGATTTTTCTAACGGTGACAAAATTATTTTTGTTGATGAATACAGTCCATATGAAAAAGAAAAAATCGTACAACGTGCTAGGTCGCGATTGGGGGAAAGAAATTATAACTTGGTTTGGAATAATTGTGATAACTTCGCAACTTGGTGCCGGTGCGGTGGGGAGTAGGTATGTCGTTTTGTTAAATGTTTCATAATTATGAGATTAGTAGTTTATGATAAGTGTATATTGATAAAATAACAAGTAGGTGTATGTCCATGATTGTAAACGCAAAACAGTTTTCCAAGAGAACAGGTTTTCCTTTAAAAATGATACGCAGTCTATGCAGGCTGGGAGTATTGGAACACTGGAGGGCAGGGCGCGTCTACCTGTTAGATGAAGAAAAGACTATACGAAAAATGGAAATGTTGAAAGAACAGCCTCCCACAGCTGCATATTATACAGAGGTAGTGTTTGGAAAAAGGAACCGTAACAGCGTATCAACACTTGGGGATCCGCCCGAAGGGATGTCAAGAACAGAACGATTGAAACTATTGATAAAACAACGTTCTGAAAAGGAAAAAGCAAGAAGGTCTGGAAAATAAAAATACATACTCTAATAATTAATCCGGTCTGTTTTTCAGGACCGGATTTTTCTTTATTTTCCGCTTTTCTTTTTGATAAATTTGTGTTACAATATAATTAAATAAATGTTCATAAACATGAGGCGCTTTCATTGAAAATTAATCTTTAAGTGTTATAAGCATTTAATCTGGAAGGGAAGTTTTTAAGGCTGATGCTTTAGCTTAATAAATACATCGATATAGCAAGTTAACTGGCTTTTGAAGTGGAAAAGGCCGTATAAAATTTTCAATAAAAAAATAAGTCATGTAGTTAAAACTGTAGTATAATATTATTAAGAATATTTGTTCGGGAATATTCTGCTTTGGGGAGATATGGAACATGGGCAATTTTGGTGAGTTTACACATAAATATCAGGTGTCTAAAACCTTGCGGTTTGAGCTGATTCCACAGGGAAAAACGCTTGAAAACGTAGCTAAATATGGCATTGTGGATGATGATAAACGCCGCAGTGAAAATTATAAAAAGTTAAAACCTGTGATTGATCGGATTTATAAATATTTTATAGATGAATCGTTAAAAAATGTTGCTATTGACTGGCAACCATTGTATGAAGCAATTATTGCTTACCGTAAAGAACAAACAACTGCGAATGTTGTACGGCTGAAGGAAGAGCAGGAAGCCTGCCGTAAAGCTATTGCAGCTTGGTTTGAAGGTAAGGTCCCGGATAATGGAAGCAAAGATCTAAAAGAGTTTAATAAAACACAGAGCAAGCTTTTTAAAGAATTGTTTGGGAAAGAACTATTTACGGAATCCGTTACGCAGCTGTTGCCCGGACTTTCATTAACCGAAGAAGAAAAAGAACTGCTGGCTTCGTTTAATAAATTTACTTCGTATTTTGCAGGATTTTACGTAAACAGGAAAAATGTTTTTTCTGCAGATGATATCAGTACTTCCATTCCGCATCGCCTGGTGCAGGAAAACTTCCCAAAGTTTATGGATAACTGCGAAACTTACCGGCGCATCGTAAAGGAATATCCGGAACTGAAAGCAAAATTGGAAGGAACGGCGCAGGCTACTGGAATTTTTATCGGTTTTAAATTAGATGACATTTTTAAAGTAAGCTTCTACAACCATCTTTTGCAGCAGAGCCAGATAGATCTGTACAACCAGTTTCTTGGCGGTATTGCTGGTGAAGAAGGAACAATGAGAGTGCAAGGACTGAATGTAACGTTAAACCTTGCCATGAAACAGGACAAAGTACTGGGGCAGAAACTGAAGAGCATGCCACACCGCTTTATCCCTTTGTATAAGCAGATTTTGAGCGACCGTACATCCCTGTCATTTATTCCGGAAGCGTTTCAAAATGAAGTAGAAGTGTTGTTGGCAGTAGAAGAGTATCGGAAGAGCCTGAAAGCGGAACATACAACCGGGGCTGTAAAAGAAATTTTTAACAATTTGAAGGCAGCAGATTTAAGACATGTTTATGTAAATCCGGCAAAGCTTACCGCGTTTTCACAAATGTTATTTGAAGATTGGAGCCTTTGCCGGGAAAGCTTGCGTAACTGGAAATTGAGAAGTTACGGTAAAGCAGCTACCAAAAAGGTACGGGAAGAGATTGAAAGCTGGCTGAAAGAAAGTGCTATAAGCCTTGATGAATTACAGGCAGCGTTAGCGGATGGCACATTATCGGTAATAATCAACCAGAAGGTGCAGTCAGTTATTACAACGCTGGAGCAAGAGTTGACAAAACCATTGCCGAAAAAATTAAAAACGGCAGAAGAAAAAGAGTCATTGAAATCATTGTTGGATTCGGTACAGGAAGCGTATCATACGTTGGAAATGTTTGCCGTAGGTGAGAATATGGATACGGATCCGGGCTTCTATGTGCCGCTGCGTGAAGCAATGGAGGTAATTCAACCGATTATTCCGCTATATAACAAGGTACGGAATTTTGCAACGCAGAAACCGTATTCTATCGAGAAATTCAAATTGAATTTTTCTAACCCGATATTGGCAAGTGGCTGGGATGAAAACAGAGAACAACAGACTTGCGCAATCCTTTTCAGACAAGGGGAAAAATATTATCTTGGCATTTACAATGCAAAGATTAAACCGGATTTCAGTACAATAAAAGCCGGTGCAAAGGGAAACTGCTTCGAGAAGGTGGTATATAGGCAGTTCCCGGACTTTTCTAAGATGATGCCGAAATGCACAACACAGTTAAAAGAAGTGCAACAACATTTTGCTTCCTCTTCCGAGGATTACGTGTTGTATAATAAGAAGTTCATAAAGCCGTTAACTATAACAAAAGAAATATATGATTTAAATAACGTGTTATTTGACGGTAAAAAGAAATTTCAGATTGACTATCTGCGTAAAACGAAAGATGAAGACGGGTATTATCATGCTTTGCACACATGGATCAACTTTGCCAAAGAATTTGTTGCCAGCTATGAAAGCACTTCCATATATGATACGACAACCGTGCTACCGACAGAACAGTATGTTAAATTAAACGACTTTTATGGGGAACTGGATAACCTGTTTTACCGCATTAAATTTGAATCTGTTTCGGAAGCAACAATCAGTCAGTTGGTTGACGAAGGAAAACTGTTCCTGTTTCAGATCTATAATAAAGACTTCGCGGAAGGCGCAACAGGCGCGCCGAACTTGCATACGATTTACTGGAAGGCAGTCTTTGATCCGGAAAACATGAAAAATGTGGTAGTTAAGCTGAACGGACAGGCAGAATTGTTTTACCGGCCCAAGAGCGCTATGGATATAGTTCGTCATAAAGTTGGCGAAAAATTAGTAAACCGGAGGTTAAAAGATGGAACATCCCTGACAGATGAACTGCATGAAGAACTGTACCTGTATGCAAACGGGAAATTAACGAAAAAGTTATCTGCAGCGGCAGCAGCTGTTCTTCCACAAGCGGTTATATATGATGTGCATCATGAAATTGTGAAAGACCGCCGGTTTACGGAAGACAAGTTTTTCTTCCATGTTCCGCTGACGTTGAACTATAAGTGTGATAAGAATGCGGTTCAGTTTAATGCTTCCGTTCAAGAATATCTGAAAGAAAATCCAGATACTTACATTATAGGAATTGACAGGGGTGAGCGGAACCTGATTTATGCAGTTGTAATTGATCCGCAAGGGAATATCATTGAACAGAAATCATTTAACGTGATTAATGGGTTTGATTATCATAATAAATTGGAACAGCGGGAAACGGAACGGAATAAAGCGCGCCAGGACTGGACTGCAGTTGGAAAAATCAAGGAATTGAAACAAGGCTATCTTTCCCTTGTGGTACATGAAATTACAAGCATGATGGTGAGGTATAATGCCATTGTTGTATTGGAAAATCTTAATGTCGGCTTTAAACGCATACGCAGCGGTATTGCGGAGAAAGCTGTTTATCAGCAGTTTGAAAAGATGCTGATAAACAAACTGAATTACCTCATGTTTAAAGACGTGGAAGGCGCCAAACCCGGAAGTGTGTTGAATGCATATCAGCTGACGGAGCGGTTTGAGAGTTTTGCCAGCATGAGAAACCAGACAGGTTTCCTGTTCTATATACCGGCAGCCTTTACCTCAAAAATAGATCCGGCGACAGGTTTTGTTGACCCGTTCTGCTGGAGTGCAATCAAAACACTGGATGATAAGAAAACGTTTATTTCAGGGTTTGACACTCTGAAATACGACAATGTAACCGGTAATTTTATTCTTCACTTTGAAATGAAAAAGAATAAGGACTTTCAGAAGAAGCTGGAAGGCTTTATGCCTGAATGGGATATTGTTGTTGAAGCCAATAAAGATAGGAGGGATGCTGAAGGTAAGACATTTATTTCCGGAAAGCGAATTGAATTTGTGCGTGAAAACAATGGGCATGGGCATTATGAAGATTACCTGCCCTGTAAAAAGCTGGTTGAAATCCTGCAACAATATGGTATTCTGTTTGAGGACGGGAAAGATGTGCTGCCGCTTATTATGAAAAACGGTGACAGCAAACTAATACATGAAGTTTTTAAAGTAATCCGTCTTGCTTTACAGATGAGAAACAGCAATGCCGAAACGGGAGAGGACTTTATCAGCTCGCCGGTTGAAAATAATGAAGGCATTTGTTTTGATAGCCGGCTTGGTGATGAAACACTCCCGAAAGATGCGGATGCCAACGGCGCTTATCACATTGCACTGAAAGGGCTTTTGTTGTTGGAAAAGATACGGCGTGATGAGAGAAAATTAGGTATTAGCAATAGTGAGTGGTTAAACTATATTCAGTCTTTGCGCGGTTGAGCATATTGGCTGCACCCTTCGCAATTACTCAACAAATACTGTTGCGAGGGTATGATAGTTATTTATAATTTCTACTTCGGTAGATATTACGGGGCCTACTGGCAGCGGCAAAGGCTGATAAATATTTATAATTTCTACTTCGGTAGATGTTACGGGGCCTACTGGCAGCGGCAAAGACTGACAAATATTTATAATTTCTACTTCGGTAGATATTACGGGGCCGACTGGAAGAGAAAACGGCTGATAAATACTTATAATTTCTACTTCGGTAGATCTAACTGGGCCTACTGGCAGCGGCAAAGGGATATGCAGGTTCTAATCTAAGAAAAGTAATGAATACTGATGCCAGCAAAGAAAACATATAATCCGGCAAAGTAAAACTGCGCCGGATTTTTTATTGTGTTTGTTTTTTATACATTATTTGTAGGATTAAGATTGAATAATTATATTTGTTGCACGTTCACGTTAAACCCAGGCAGAAAGCGGGTCGAGAAAATAGAATTTGCGAAAACGCAGACACCATGCAGGGTTTCGCAGCGTACATTTTTGTACGCATAACGTGATATAATTTACATAGTGGAAGCTTGATGAACAGTGGGTATTATATAAAGGAAGGTGCAAGGTTATGCTGAAGAAAATAATTATTAGCGTATTATTGATAATCATTGCTCAAACTGTAATGGCGGATTTTGCTACAACGGTTTTAGGCCGTGAAATTCTGAACCCTAATGCAGCTTATGAAATTTTTTCTTCTTCCAGTATCAATCCGCCTTTAAAACTGAATACCCGGAATGGTTGTATGACTCAAATACAAATTGTTAAGGGCGAAGTGAGAGAGACCCCGATAAATCTGGTCCCGTTGGTGAGTGCTTCGGAAGAGCAAAACGGCAGGTTTACCTTATATGAAGGAAAGTATGTTTCTCAGTCTGTTTTGCTTGACAGAATAAGTGGCAAGGTCTGGTACGTCTTTTTTGGGGCGCTGAATCCCAAAGATAACAGGATTGAGGAAACGGCCTGGCATAGCGGGGAAGAATAAGGAGATAATTCTTTCATGAAAGAATTCACATGCGAAAAATGTGGCAGCAATGATCTTGTCAAGGAAGACGGATTATATGTTTGCCAGCATTGTGGAACAAAGTATAAACCGGACAAAAAGGATCCACTGTTTTCATTTTCCTTTACTGTCTCTGAGGATGATGGGGACACAGATGAAACGGAAGAAAAGGTACATATAGGCGCTTATGTTGCTCAAGTAATAAATGTTTTATGGGTTGCTCTGAAAGAATTTATTAAAGAATGTGTTAACTTTTTCCTGAAATGTTTATTATGTCTTCTTATTATTTTGAGTGCTTATTTAATATATTATTATTATTTAAGAGAACCGTTAGACATAAAAAGTGCGAGCTTGGATTCAGCTAAAGCCGCGCAAATTGTGATTCCTGCTGATAATTTGCAGCGTCTATTTTTAGAATTCAATACTGATATCACCGTGGAGGAAGTAGAGTCGGCGGTCAAAAAGTACGATTTGAAACTGGCAAAAATGGAATTTGAAAATACCAGTACCACAAAAGGTGAATTGTGCTATAAAATTGGGAAAACAGATAATTCGGTAAAATTTTCCACCGATCACCCTGAAGAATCCATTAATATATATTTTGACAAGGGAAATAACAACAGATTTATGCTAGCTGCATATTTTAATATAAAGTATTATCCTACCAGTGCGTTGCTGTATAGCTATGGACACTTTAATGCTTTTAGGGAAATAGTAAGTTCCGAAAATACTGATAAACCGGGTTTTTATTATTATAACTATGAATTGAGTTATGAAAAAAATCCACCGTACATAAAATGCAGTGATGGCAAAGAAGCCTTGCTACGCATGTTTGCATTTAAAAGATTTAGGTAAAGGAAATATCAAGATGCCTGTTATTAGCAAAAGGAACTGACGGTACTAACAGGTTTGTGGCTGAACCAGCCCATATTTAATGCTTCCTAACATTGATACCATAGTGTTCTAACAGTTAGTTACTTGGAGGGTTAATGAAATGCCGGCCATAATTATTATGATGGGTATCCAGGGAAGTGGAAAAAGCACTTTCTGCGCTAAGAATTTTCCTGAATACACCCGAATTAATTTAGATACGCTGCGTACACGGAAAAAAGAAATGGATGCTCTCTGGCAGGCTATTAAACGAAAAGAAAATATTATAATTGATAATACGAATCCAACCGTGTGTGACAGGAAGAAATACATTGAAGCAGGAAAAGCCTATCAGTATGAAATCATTGGCTGCTTCATGCAATCACAACTAGAGGAATGCATTGAACGAAACAATTCCAGAATTGGAAAAGAAAAAATACCTTCCATAGCGATTACCTGCACATCAAACAAATTGGAAATGCCGAGTTATGAAGAAGGCTTCGACAAGTTGTATTTTGTGAAGATAACCGATACGGGTTATAGTGTTTCGGAATGGAGGGCATAAAGATTATGATTAATGATGCTTTTATTGAAACAGCCAGGAACGAAAAATCGAAACGTGTTATAATATAATAATAAATTAAAATACGGCAACATTAAATATAATGTAACAGGCAGGGGAGTCAACGCAAATGAAATTGATAGATGTGTATATGATTTCGTTAGCAGTGGCAGCGTACTTACATCAAGGAATATTAACAAACTTTATAATGGCTTGTGTGGTAGTTTATTTTATAGCGTGGCTTGTAAAAAGAGGTGTTCGGCATGGCACTTGAAAAACGTGGCGGTAAACGCCCAGGGGCAGGACGACCTAAAGGTACCACCAAAGTTGTTCACAATGTACGACCACAGCATCAGTTAAGGGCGTTTGAAGACGAATGGCGTATGATTTCAAGATTTGCAAGATTAGTAAAGCATGGACGCAAAGAAGAATGCCAGTTGTTTTTAGATGGTATGGAAGAACAATGAGTAATGATACGGCGATAAGGCGTTATCTAAAACGAATTGTTAGCATCTTAGCAACGGAGGTTGATTAATTTGAAGAATAATCTCGGATTCCTAGAAGAAATTGACGACTTGCGTACTGTCTGGCCAAAGGAGGCATCAGACTTTACACCTTGGTTGGCGGCAAATATTGACCGTTTAAGCAAAGCAGTCGGTATTGATATTGATATCGAAGAAACAGAATCAGCTGTAGGGGACTTCAGTGTAGACATTTTTGCAGTTGATGCGGATACCGGCAGAAAAATTGTAATTGAAAACCAGTTAGAAGCTACCGACCATGACCATCTGGGGAAACTTATAACTTATGCTTCCGGAAAATCTGCTGGTTTGGTCATCTGGATTGTAAAGAAAGCACGGGAAGAACATCGGGCAGCAATCGAATGGCTTAATAGCCATACTACAGAAGACATAGGATTTATCTTATGCGAATTGAAACTATACCATATTGGTGATTCCGATGTTGCGCCGGCCTTTGTTGTTATCGAGCAACCTAATGATTGGGCTAAAGGAATGAAGCAGCCCAAAGCCGTGGTACAGAAGAAAAAACTGCCGCGCATTACAGACATGCTTTCATGGGGTGTTGTTAAAGTGGGGGATATCATTACGTCAAAATATAGCGATGAAGAAGTGACATTATTAGAAAATGGACACGTTTCAACAGAGAACGGTGAGTTATCCTTATTGGAATGGTTAAAAAATGCTACTGGTTGGCCTTCGGTCCATACTTATAAGTTTGCGATTCATAAAAAAACAGGGAAAACGCTTTCAGAATTAAGGAAAGAATATATGCAGGAACACACGGTAGAAGAATGATTTTGTGGAATTTTTCTATATAATAACAAGAATATATTCTAGGACTTGATACAAATGTTATAATAATAAGATAAAGTTTATAGCAGATAGTTTCAGTGAAATAAGGTGTGTTGCATAACAGTAAAAGGAAGAAAAAGCTTTTTTAAGGAGTTTTTATGGCCTTACTCAGATTATATGGGCGTGATGTTACCAGTTTTTTTCAGTTAATGGGAACCAGTGAAAATGATATTACGATATCATTAGCTTGGGTGCTTTCGAATTGCCCTGTTCTGTTAAATAGTGTCGTACGATCAATCTGTCATGTGAGAAAAGTTGATTTCAATAATGTCGAAATCGCATGCCAGGAATATGAATCCAATAAGGGATTTACAGACATTGAGATTAGGGATGATAATTCATTTCATATTATTATCGAAGCTAAACGCGGGTGGAACCTGCCAGGCAAGGCCCAAATAACCAAATACGCAAAGAGGAGAAGTTTTGCCAGGTCAAAAATTGAGAATAAATATATTGTGACCCTGTCGGAATGTACACAAAAATACGCTGCAAAGCATATTCCGGATAATGCAGGCAATGGCATTCCTGTTGTTCATCGGTCTTATCAGGATATTCTGAATATGGCAATGGAAGCATATTCAGAATCCGGTAATACAGAAAAGCGTATTCTTTCACAGTTTTGTGAATATATGAGAGGTTGGATGTCGATGCAAACTATAGAATCAAATATGGTATATGTGGTTTCCCTGTCAAAGAATTATGCTGATGACGAGTGCAACTTAACCTATATCGATATTGTGGAGAAAAAACACAAGTATTTCCATCCGTTCGATTACAGAGGATGGCCGAAAGAACCGCCGAATTACATAGCTTTCCGGTATGACGGTAAGCTCCAGTCAATTCATCATATTGAAAAATATGTTGTTACTTCCAATCTGCATGACGAGATTAAAGAAATGCCTGATAAAGAAGAAGGCGATTATTTCGTTTATCGGTTGGGCCCGGCTATCAGACCGCAAAAAGAAGTGAGAACAGGCGATATTTTTCGTAATGGCAGAGTCTGGGCCATGCTGGATACCTTGCTGACTTGCGATACGATAAGTGAAGCAAGAGATTTGACCAAGCGGCGTAAACAACAAGAAGTCTAACAGAATTAATTGATAGAGGTGCGACAATGATTACAGGCGAACTTAAAAGCAAAGTTGATTCTATCTGGGATACTATCTGGACGGGTGGAATAACCAGTCCTATAACTGTTCTGGAACAGATCACATACTTGATGTTTATGAAGCTTTTGGATGATAACCAACTGAAAGCTGAATCAAATGCCAATATTTTAGGCGTTCAGTTAAAAAACAAATTGTTTAAGGATGGTACTTGTGTTATTAGCGAGAACCCTCGCGTAGAAACAGACTATAAAAATCTTCGCTGGAATATTTTTCATAACTTTGAACCTGAAAAAATGCTTTCCAACATTCAGACCTATGTATTCCCTTTTATTAAGACCATAGGGGGAGATGGAAAAGATACCGCATTCAGCCGTTACATGAAAGATACTGTGTTCCTGATTCCTACAGCCAAAGTACTGGCAAAAGTTGTTGACGGAATTGATTCCATGGATATGAACAACAAGGATATCATGGGTGACATCTATGAGTATCTTTTGGGAAAAATTGCAGCTGCAGGCGAAAATGGACAGTTCCGTACTCCAAGACATATCATCAATATGATCGTGCAGCTGATGAAGCCCACGCTTAAAGATAAAATTCTTGACCCGGCAATGGGGAGTGCCGGATTCTTGCTTTCAAGTGCAAATTATATCAACGAGCATCAGGGCAAAGAACTGATGAAGACAGACAATCTAAAGTATTATAAAGGCGAAATGTTCTCAGGCTTTGATACAGATCAGTCTATGCTTCGTATCGGGGCAATGAACATGATGCTTCATGGAGTAGAAGAGCCTAATATTAAATATCAGGATTCATTGTCCGGTGCAAATACAGAGCGCAATGCTTACAGCCTTATTATGGCAAATCCTCCCTTTACAGGAAGCGTATTCCAGGAAGAAATCAGCAAGGATTTGCTGGCGCTTTGCAAAACCAAAAAGACAGAGTTGTTGTTTATGGCCTTGTTTATTAAAATGCTTAAAATCGGTGGCCGTTGTGCATCTATTGTCCCAGACGGAGTTTTGTTTGGTGGCAGTACCGCCCATAAAGCATTACGCAAGGAGTTGGTTGAGAATCAGCATTTAAGGGCTGTAATATCTATGCCTTCCGGTGTTTTCAAACCTTACGCAGGTGTTTCTACTGCTGTTTTGGTGTTTACCAAGACCAACGCAGGGGGAACGGATAAGGTTTGGTTCTACGATATGAAGGCTGATGGGTTCAGTCTTGATGATAAGCGCAATCCTATTGATAAAAATGATATTCCTGATGTTATTGAGCGTTTTAACAATTTAGATAAAGAGGATGCAAGAGAACGTACTGAGCAAAGCTTTTTTGTACCAAAAGAAGAAATCGCTGAAAACAATTATGACCTTTCGATTAACAAATATAAGAAAGTTGAATATAAACCTGTAGAGTATCCACCTACGTCAGAGATTCTTGCAGAAATAGAAGCTCTCAATAAACAGGTTGAACAAGAAACAGCGGTATTGCGAAAACTATTGGGATTATAAATTCGGGTTTGTAGGGATGA
>NZ_CADBFF010000015.1:0-66472 GCF_902793885.1 uncultured Succiniclasticum sp. | reverse complement strand
CAAGCATGATGTGTATACGGAAGCCAGCTTCCGGTTAGGCCGTGTAAGCGACAGCGCCAATGACCTGCTGCGTGACGGCGCGGGCAATGCGTATGGGTACGATATCCATGCAACGTATTACGGCGCCCATGTAGGTCTTGGCAAGGTATTCAATTACAAAGGCGGAAAGAGTCTGGACGTGTATGGCAAGTTCTTCTACACGAAGCGGGACGGGGCCGAGTTTGATGCGAAACAACATTACAACCTGGACAGCGTGAACAGCAGTGTGCTGCGGATCGGCGCCCGGTACGGAACCACAGATAAGAAGTGGAACTGGTACGGCGGCCTGGCTTACGAGTATGAGTTTGACGGAGAAGCAAAAGGCACAGTCAATGGAACTGAGATTCGTGCGGCCAGCATCAAGGGCAGCAGTGTGCGGGGTGAGTTCGGCATGCGGATGGATGCCACGAAGGATAATCCGTGGCGGACAGACATCAGCATCTATGGTTACGGCGGCAAGCACCGCGGCTTCGGCGGCAGCGTGAACGTGGCGTATACGTTCTAAAGGAAGTGTTAGTGGCAAAAACAAGAATGCCATGTAAAACCAGGGACAAACACTACCCAATATAATATGAAGAAAGAGGAGTGGGTCATGCCCATTCCTCTTTTTAGTGGTATAGCTTTCATTGCATACCCCGGATTTAACGCGAAGGCGTAGTGGCAGCTTTCCCGAACAAAGCAATAAAAGGAACGAAAGAAGTGCTATCTGGAGACAGACAATTAAGCTGTCTACATATATAACAGAAAGCAGGCTGGAAAACCGCACCACTACTGGAGTTGCGAAAAAAGTCCGGTCACTGAAGTGACCGGAAAAGATAATCAGAGGATTGAAGAGTCTAAGACGGCATCCGGTATTGGGGTTGGTCGTAAAAACGACCAACCATGAAGCGCAAACCCGCATGGATACTGGGGCTTGGTTCCGTCACCTCTTAATATATAAAGGATAGACAGTTTATATGTCTGTACAGGCGAAGCCGTAAGATACAATTGTCAAACTGCAAGAGTGTGGAGGCTTTGGGTTTCCCCGCCGGTTCTGCCTGAAATGGATGGGACACGGTTGCCCTGTCAACGCGACTTATAATATGTTATAATACTGCTATCTGCAAAACATTACAGCTTCTGAATCGTTATATAAGGTACGCAAGATGGATTGGGAACGAATACTGCTGGTGTTTACGGATATCCTGCTGCCACTGGCCGCGGGATATCTTTTAAAAATTCATAATCTGATGCCGCAAAAAGCCTGCGACTGGCTGATCCGCTTCAACGTCGTTGTCATGGTGACGGTGCTGACGCTGATGAGCTTCTGGGTACTGCCTCTTTCGGCGCAGCTGCTGTGGCTGCCGCTGATTGGCGTACTGATTACGGCTGTGCCCGGGGTGATTGGCGCCCGTTGTTTTGCCGGTCAGTTTGACAATGAACTGGACCGGGGCGCTTACGTAATTTCCGCCATGCTTTCCAACATCGGCACCATCGGCGGCCTGTGCGCTTTTATCCTGTACGGGGAAGAAGGCTTTGCCTATGTGCAGTTGGTGGCCGCGCCTCAGAATATCCTCATGGTGGCGGCGGCGTTCCCCATGGCAAAATACTATTACGAAAAGCATCATGCGGCGCAGCGGCAGGCCAAACTGCAGCTGAGCTTTCGGGAGATGTTCATCACCTGGAACCAGGTGGGGATCCTGGGCATGGCTGCCGGTATTCTGCTGCAGGTCTTTGGCGTTTCCCGGCCTCCTGCGCTGGGCATACTGTTTCATAACCTGGTTCACGTGCTGGCCTGGGTATCCCTGCTGCCGGTAGGGTTTCTGATTGATTTCGGCAGGGCGCGGTTCTATTACCGTAAAGTAATCAGCATGCTGTGGCTGCGCTTTGTCATTGTTCCCGTGTTGTTCTACCTGTTGTTCAAATTGTTGTTTACCGATCAGGTGCTGCTGGGCTCGTTGCTGCTGATGGCGGCGACACCGGCGGCTATCAACTCGGTGATCACCGCGCAGCTGTACAAATTAAATGTAGACATAACCATAGCTTCCTTTCTGCTGACCACGGTGGTTTTTGTGCTGGTTGTTTTTCCGCTGTTCTTTTTCTATATTCACTTTGGGGGACGTTTGTAAACATTTTGTGTCATGCGCTTGAGTTCACACAAGTTTCATTTTTTTCTCCCACGTTTATGCTATAATTGGTTTCGCCTGAAAAGGTATTATACATTGCGCAGATTTGCAATACCTGCTGTTGTTGTGTGTATTAACGTAATGTGATTTTTGAAAAAGGAGAAACCATGGAACAGGTTTTGGCAGGGTTTTCCGGTCCGGATCCGTATATGCTGGAATGGCTGGCGGCAATTTGTCTGATTTTGGTTGCGGTGGCCATGTCGTTGTTCGATTTACCGGGCAATACGTTGATGGTGGGTTGCTGTCTGGGCTTTGCGTTTTACGATCCGTCCAAGTATTTTGATATCCGTATCATCTCTGCGGTAATTCTGATTTACGCTATGGGTGAGATATGGGAATTCGTGCTCTCGTTTTTCGGGATTAAGAAGCAGGTGAAGAGCATTTCCTGGTGGGGCGTGTTCCTGATCGGCTGTGGTACCTTTGCAGGTACTGTCATGGGGGCGACTACGTTTCCGGTGGCGGGCAGTGTGATTGGCGGTGCTATCGGTGCGTTTGTGATGGCGTATTTGTATGAGTACCTGCGTTCCCATAATATGCAGCACGCCGGAGCATTGGCCTGGCAGGCGGCCAAGATGCAGTTTGTGGCCATGCTGGGGAAACTGGTGGCGACCTTTGCACTGGCGATCCTGCTGGCGCGGCAGATTTTCTTTTATGCCTGAGCAGTAAAATGAAAAGGTGGCGCAGATCACTCCGTGTTTCCCTGAATTTGTTTTTACGTGAGCGATAGAATTATAGAAAGAATGTAACAGATTTTTGCTGATTTTTTGAAAAGATAAAAAAATCAGCGGCAAAAACGCATCTTTGATTTGGTTTTTCTATACAGTGTGCTACAATGAATGGGACAGAGCAGTCTGTCCCGTTTTTATTTTTATCATTCTTAGCATTTTGTATGTTCGGTTTTACCGGACAGGATACAGAAAGCCGTGCTGTTGAGAAAACAGAATGGGGCAATGCCGGTTAATTATTTTACAGTTATGCGGAAAAGGTCAGAGACTGTTTTGAAGTTTTGGAGGGCGCAACAATGGACTTAAAAGATAAAATCGTAATCTGCAACGGGAAGATCCGTCCCGTGGCACTGGAATATTTACAGGACAAGGTGACGCTGAAAAGCTGGCAGCAGCGGGGGCGCGTGCCGGAGGAACAGTGGGAGGAGTGGCTGCAGGAGGCGGACGCCCTGTATTCTACAGGAAATATCCGGATCGATGAAACGCTGTTGCAAAAAGCGCCGAAGCTCCAGGTGGTGGCCCAGGCTTCGGTAGGATATGATAATATTGATGTGGAAGCCTGCAATGCCCACAATGTAAAAATCGGCAACACGCCCGGCGTGCTGGTAAATGCGGTGGCGGATATTGCGTACGGTCTGCTGATCGACACGGCCCGGAACATCGTGCGGGGCCATCTGCATACGAAGAACGGACTGTGGGGGGAAAGGAAGGCATTGGGTCTGGGCGTTGACCTGTACAATAAAACACTAGGGATCGTCGGCTTTGGCGATATCGGAAGCGCCATTGCAAAACGGGCCCAGGCCAGCGGCATGCGCATCATTTACCATAACCGCAACCGCAGGCTGAACGATGCCGCATTGGGTGCGCGGTATGTATCGTGGGAAGAACTGTTGCAGACTTCTGATTTTATCGCGGTGGCGGTTACGCTGAATCCTTCTACCAGAGGAATGTTTGATGAAGCTGCCTTTGCCGCCATGAAGGATGGCGTCAGGTTTGTGAATATTTCCCGGGGCAAAGTGGTGGACACGGATGCGCTGTATAACGCACTGAAGAGCGGAAAAGTGGCGGCGGCGGGTCTGGACGTGACGGAACCGGAACCGCTGCCGGGAGATCATCCGCTGCTGACGCTGCCCAATATTACGGTAACTCCTCACATCGCTTCCGCGACCGAGGAGACCCGGGATGAAATGGCGCTGGTTACGGCGCAGAATATTATCGCTGCCCTGTCCGGACAGCCTATGTTGGCACAGGTGAAATAATTTTGGCTTTGAAACTTTGCCTGCACGGTGTGCGAGTCGCCCATCCGGAAACTTTTACGGAAGATGTGGCGAAGCTGCTGAAGCTCACCGTTAAGCAGGGTAAACTGCGTGAAAAAGAATATGGAGAAAACCTCAGCGCCCGGTTTCGCCGCAGCAAGCTGCTGGGCGGACCGTTGCAGCCTGTTAAAGTGCGGGTGATGGAAGGCATTTTGCTGGTGGATTCCCATCTTTCCGATTTACTGGATGTGGAGTTCAGTTACCGCGCCGGCAGTGAAGAACTGGTGCTGACGGCAGTGCAGCAGCTGCTGTCCGGAGGCGACGGGTTCGTGGTAGCAGAGCCGGATCTGAAACTGCGGCTGCTGGCCCTGGCAGGAAAACCCTATCCCCGGGTGTCCGGCGATGCGGGACGGCTGAAGGCGATGCGGCAGTATCTGTACTGGCAGGTCCTCATCATCAACTGGTTCTGGCATCTGCTGTACCAGGATCCGGACAATAAGCTGCTGGTACGTCAGCTGCGCGTGAAGATCCGCCGTCTGCGTTCCTGTCTGGTGTTTTTTAAGGAAGGTCTGCCGGAGGCGCCGGTGTCGGAGTGGCAGGCGTTTTTCCGGGAAGAGGCGGACGCTCTCTCCAATATGCGGGAACTGGATGCGGCGGCCCTGACCTGCAGGCGGCGGCATGAAGCTGCAGGTGCAGAAGGAGCGTCGTCCACGGTGCTGCTGGATTTGTTTTTGCAGCTGCGGCAGGACGAGCAGGAAAAGTTCTTTTTCCGTACTTTTTTGAACCAGCATACGGATAAGCTGGCGGAGTTTATGCTCTGGCTGAACCGGCTGCAGGGCGACGGGTTTAAAGAACTGGGGAAAGAAACGGCCCGGCATTATGTGGCGCGACGTCTGGACGACTGGTGTGAAAAGATGCTCTCCCTCAGCAAAAAGTATCCGGATTTTTCCGATATGGATGATCTGCATGAGATCCGTATCAAGGTGAAACGCTTCCGGTATGTGACCCAGACTGTTGACCTGACAAACCTGCCGCTGGATCTGCTGCGGCAGCTGAAGCAGCTGCAGGACGTGCTGGGGCTGCTTCACGACGATTACGTCAACGCCTATTGGGCCCGGGGCATCGCGCTGCAGCAGCCGGAAGAGGAAGAACTGCAGAAACAGATCCAGTCGTTTCTGAACTGGCAGAGCGCCCGCTCCGAGTCGTTGCTGGCGGTGGTTTCGGAAATGTGGGAGCATTTCCTGCAGATGCTGAAGGAAAAATGAACCGGAAGCCTTGTTCAGATGGTATTTCCCTAAATTTTTGGAATAAAGTGTAAAGAAAAATTGAAATAATAACCATAATCATGTACAATAATAGTATGTATGTACAGTGAAGGTTCTAACATGAATATAGAGGAGGAAATGGAAATGGCTGTTGTTAAAAAGGGCGAATTACCAAGCGTGATTCACAATAACGAATGCTCTGAGGCAATCGTAAAATGGGGCAACGAAAACGGTTACCCGCTGATTAAGGCAAAAATGTTTGACGCGATGGGAACCTACGTCGGTTTTTCCAAAAACTATTTCATCAGAGCGGACCGCCGACCGCCTATCCCGGGAGGCTGGGATCTGACGGTGGAAGAATTTGAGCCGGAGACCCGCATCATCCCGCTGAACACGGACAAAGACGGCGTGGTAAACCGTTTCGTCCTGAAAATGGTGGAAGAGTTTGAAAAAGAAGGCCTGGAAATGAAACTGGCTGATACATGGTATGATTCCTATGGGTATGTGCTGCGTGATTTAAGTGTTACCGGACATCCGCTGCTGATTACGAATTTTGAGGATATCATTGAAAATATGCGGTAGCTGTTACCTGTTTAGAAAAGCGCGGCTTCTGTATAGCGGCGCTTTTATTTTTTATGGTTTTGTGGTAAACTATCCGTAATATTATTTTAGAGCTCCAAAATATAATGGATGAGGGGTTTTGATTATGGGTTCAAATCTGTTTTATATTGTGGCGACCATCGCCTTTTACCTGATCTTTGTGTTGCTGATCGGGTTCTATTACGCAAAGAAGAATGAATCGGCTTCCGATTTTTATTTGGGTGGCCGGCAACTGGGCCCGCTGGTAACTGCCATGAGCGCGGAAGCATCGGACATGTCCAGCTGGCTGCTGATGGGCCTGCCGGGGGTTGCGTACCTGTCCGGTTCGGCGGATGTGGCCTGGACCAGTATCGGTCTGGCGGTGGGCACGTACCTGAACTGGCTGTTTGTGGCGAAACGGCTGCGTATTTATACGCGCATTACGGATTCCTTCACGCTGCCCCAGTTCTTTTCCGCCCGCTTCCATGATAACCGTCATATCCTGACAGCTTTTGCGGCGGCAATCATCGTTATCTTCTTTATTCCCTATACCGCTTCCGGCTTTGCGGCCTGTGGCAAGCTCTTTAATTCCCTGTTCGGGGCGGACTACATGACGGCCATGGTCATCTCGGCCATCGTTATCGTATCTTATACGGCGGCCGGCGGTTTCCTGGCGGCTTCCACTACAGACTTTGTGCAGAGCATCATCATGACCTTTGCCCTGCTGTTTGTGCTGATGTATTCCATCGGTACGGTGGGCGGCGTAGACGAGGTGCTGGCCAATGCGAAAGCGCTTCCCGGTTATCTGTCCCTGACAGAAACCTATTCGGTGAAGACCAACAGCGCGGCGCCTTACACATTACTGACGATTGCTTCCACTATGGCCTGGGGTCTCGGTTATTTCGGCATGCCTCATATCCTGCTCCGCTTTATGGCCATTGAAGATGAGAATAAACTGGCCATGTCCCGCCGGGTTGCTTCCGTCTGGGTCGTCATCGCTATGTTTATTGCGATTGCCATCGGTATCGTAGGCAAGACCATGACCGGCGCCGGTCTGGTGAAGAACCTGACGGATGCCAATACGGAAACGATTATCATCCAGATTGCCAATACCATAGCGGAACACGGGGCGGTTATGGCGATCGGGGCGGGCCTGGTCCTGGCAGGTATTCTGGCCAGCACCATGTCCACGGCTGACTCCCAGCTGCTGGCGGCAGCATCCAGCGTCAGCCAGGATATTATGCAGGGAACCATGCGTGCCAATTCGGATAAAAAGGCCATGAGCAAGAGCCGGAGCATGTTCGCGGCCCGGATTACGGTTGTCGTTATTGCGGTCTTTGCTGTTATCATTGCCCGGGATCCGGGCAGTTACGTGTTTAAAATAGTGGCCTTTTCCTGGGCAGGCTTCGGCGCTTCCTTCGGGCCGCTGGTACTGGCGTCTCTGTTCTGGAAGCGTACCACTTTTGAAGGGGCTCTGGCCGGCATGGTGGCAGGCGGTGTTTCCATCTTTGTGTGGAAGTTCCTGGTAGCGCCTATGGGCGGCGTATGGGGAATCTATGAACTGCTGCCGGCGTTCCTGATCAGCTTAGTCGTTCTGGTGGGAGTCAGTCTGATGACCCCGGCGGATGAAGAGGTTATGAAAGAATTTGAAGAGATGGAACGGTCCCTGTAAGATTGTAATTGTCAGTGCTTTAGTAAAGAATGGAAACTGTCATCGGGACATACTTTTTGCGTATGGCCCGTGACAGTTTTTACTATAACCGATTCCGGAGGCAGTATGCAAAAAGCAAAGATCACGGTGTCTGGCGTTTCCCGTAACAGCGAGGGGGTATCCCGGCTGGAAACGGTAAACACCGGGACCTTTACAGAAAAAAACGGATACTGTTATGCCCGGTATGAAGAGGCGGAAGCTTCCGGCATGTCCGGTACGACGACGACGGTGAAGTGGAACAGCTCGCAGGTTTCCCTGATCCGTCACGGCGCCTATGAGATGCAGCAGGAGTTTGCGGAAGGCGGCACGTATGCCGGCGATTACCGGACGCCTTATCTGATGATTCCGCTGGAGACGAAAACAAAAAAAGTACGTATCAAAAAGCTGCCCTATGGCTGGAAGATTCAGCTGGAATACGATCTTGCGTATGGGGCGACGGATATGAACCGGATCATGACGACGATCCTGGTGGATTTACGGGAAAGATAGTTGTGCTATCTGAAAAAGCAAAATCGTTTTGCTGACTGCGCGGGATGGTTAGCGAGAGTGTTTCGCTGAAATATACGGAAATATGCGATAGAAACTGGAGGATTAAAAGCGTGGATATTAAAACAGTATTAACTGACGCGATTATAAAAACTGCGAAAAATGCCATTGCCGCCGGCGTGGTAAAAGACGGAACGCTGCCGGAGGTGCAGCTGACGGTTCCGCCGAAAAAGGAGTTTGGCGATTTTGCCAGCAATTTTGCCATGCAGTCAGCCAGAGCTTTGCGCTGCAATCCCCGGGTACTGGCTCAGTACATTGTGGAAAATCTGGACTGCCCCTATGTGAAGAAAGCGGAAATTGCCGGACCCGGTTTTATCAATTTTTATCTGAACCCGGACTGGGTGTACGACATGCTGGCCCGCATCGTGGAAGCCGGGGAGAATTACGGCAATCTGCCTAAAGCGTCTGATGAAAAGATACAACTGGAATATGTCAGCGCCAACCCCACCGGTCCGCTGCACGTGGGACACGGACGGGGCGCGGCGGTAGGCAGTGCTCTGGCCAATCTGCTGAAGGCGGCGGGGTATGACGTGGAGCAGGAATACTATATCAACGACGCCGGCAACCAGATGAACAATCTGGCCCGTTCCGTCAATGCCCGGTATCTGGAACTGTTGGGAAAAGAAATCGAATTCCCCGAGGACGGATACCACGGTCACGACATTATCGATACGGCCCAGCGTATCATCAACAAGTATGGCGACCGTTTCCTGCAGATGGAGGAAGCAGAACGGCTGGAAGAGTTCAAGACCATCGCTTATCAGGAAAAACTGGCGGCGTTGAAGGAAGATCTGGAACGTTTCAACGTCCGCTTTGATGTATGGTTCAGTGAAAAGACCTTGCACGAAGCAAATAAAATCAAAGAAGCCTGTGAAAGACTGCTGGAAAAGGGTTACATGTATGAACAGGACGGGGCCCTGTGGCTGAAGTCTACCGCATTCGGCGACGATAAGGACCGGGTGGTGATCCGGGATAATGGCGTTCCTACTTATTTTGCGGCGGATATCGCGTATCATGCCAATAAATTCGGCCGGGGTTTTGACCGGGTCATCAATCTGTGGGGTGCGGACCATCACGGGTACATTGCCCGGATGAAGGCGGCTATGCAGTGCATGGGTTATCAGCCGGAACAGCTGGAAATTCTGATTCTGCAGATGGTTCGTCTGCTGCGGGACGGGCAGGAAGTGAAGATGTCCAAACGGACCGGCCAGAGCGTGACCCTGAACGAACTGATTGATGAAGTAGGAACGGACGCGGCCCGGTTCTTCTTTGTGATGCGTTCCATCGACAGTCAGCTGGACTTTGACCTGGACCTGGCCAAGAAAAAATCCAATGATAATCCGGTGTTCTATGTGCAGTATGCCCATGCCCGGATCTGCAGCATTATGCGGCAGGTGGCGGAAGCCGGTATCAAGGTGCAGGGGAAGGGTGATTACAAACTGCTGACGGAACCGGTGGAAGTGGACTTGATCAAAAAGCTGGGTGAATATCCGGAGATGCTGGCAACGGCGGCAAAGGAACGGGCGGTGCAACAGGTGGCCCATTATGTGTACGACCTGGCGGGACTGTTCCATTCCGCATATAACCAGTGCCGCATTCTGGGCGTCAATGAGGATCTGCAGCAGGCACGGCTGGCCATGGTCATGGCAGTGGGACATGTGGTACGGCATGCACTGTCCATTTTGGGCGTATCCGCTCCGGAAAAAATGTAACATACTGAAGGAAATTCGTACGCATTTCACAGATTTTGCAAGCCTTAAAATTTTGACTTGAGTTTCCACGATTTTATTTTTATAATAAAAGGTAAGTATAATTAAAAAAGATAAATATAATAAATCTATCGTTTCATTGCGGGTGGATGACCGGGGAACCGGTCAGTCTGGCTGTGGACAAGCGGGGCTTCATTCCGCCGGCAGAAGAACAGATTACTGAATCAGAAGGGACGGGTACAGTTCAATGGCAACAAAGTACATTTTTGTAACAGGCGGCGTGGTTTCTTCTCTGGGTAAAGGGATTACGGCAGCTTCTCTGGGGCGTTTGCTGAAGAGCCGGGGCTATAAGGTTACGGTACAGAAATTCGATCCTTATATCAATATCGATCCGGGAACCATGAGCCCGTATCAGCACGGCGAAGTGTTCGTGACGGATGACGGCGCGGAAACGGACCTGGACCTGGGCCATTACGAACGGTTTATTGATATCAACCTGTCCAAGAGTTCCAATGTGACTACCGGTAAAATCTACCAGTCCGTTATTACGAAGGAACGCCGGGGGGATTACCTGGGCGGTACGGTGCAGGTCATTCCCCATATTACCAATGAGATCAAGTCCCGGGTGTTCCGGGTGGGCAATAATGACAATGCGGATTTCGTCATCACCGAAATCGGGGGCACGGTAGGCGATATTGAAAGCCTGCCTTTCCTGGAAGCCATCCGCCAGGTGAAAAAGGATGTAGGCAAAAACGACGTGCTGTACATCCATGTGACGTTGGTTCCCTACATCGGCGCGGCGGGCGAACTGAAGACGAAACCCACCCAGCACAGTGTGAAGGAGCTGCGCAGTATCGGCATTACCCCGGATATTCTGGTATGCCGCAGCGAGCATCCCATGTCTGAGGATATGATTGCCAAGCTGGCCATGTTCTGTGACGTGGATAAGGAAGCCGTCATCCAGAATCTGACCGCCAAGAGTATTTACGAAGTACCCCAGCTGCTGGAAGATCAGCACATGGATGACATTGTGCTGAAGAAGCTGGATATGCCCTTAAAACCGAAGGATATGTCCGGATGGCATGATATGGTGGCCCGTATCCTGAAGCATTATGACCGGAAAGTGACCATTGCGGTGGCCGGAAAATATGTGGAACTGCAGGACGCCTATATCAGTATTACGGAGTCGCTGAAACACGCGGCGCTGCACAATGAAGCAGAGCTGGATATCCGCTGGGTGAACGCGGAAAAAATCGAAGCAACTGGTACAGATTTGGACAAAGTCTTTGAAGGCGTGGACGGCATTCTGGTTCCCGGCGGTTTCGGAGACCGGGGCATCGAAGGCAAGATTTCTGCCGTTCGCTATGCCAGGGAACAGAAGATTCCTTTCTTCGGCATCTGCCTGGGTATGCAGTGCGCCGTTATCGAATTCGCGCGGAATGTCTGCGGTATGAAGGATGCCAACAGCAGCGAGTTCAGGACGGAGGTCCCGGCGGTCATCGACCTGATGCCGGACCAGGTGGATATTGAAGATAAGGGCGGCACCATGCGGCTGGGTCTGTATCCCTGCAAGGTTTACCCCGGTACGTTGACGGATAAGGCTTACGGACAGCCGCTGGTATACGAACGTCATCGCCACCGTTATGAATTTAACAACGAATACCGTGATGTTCTGACAGAACACGGTCTGGTGCTGGGTGGTATTTCTCCGGACGACCGTCTGGTAGAAATTGTGGAATTGCCGCAAAGCGAGCATCCCTGGTTCCTGGGCTGTCAGTTCCATCCGGAATTCAAGTCCCGTCCCACAAAGGCCCATCCGCTGTTCCGCGATTTTATTGCGGCAGCATTGCAATACAAAAAATGATGAAAAAAGTTGCCGGCGACGTTTGCTGGGGTCATGGTTCGATACAGCATAGCGCATTGCAATTTCACAATTACCGGGCGTGTAAAAGCGTCCGGTTTTTTAGCGGTTTTGCCTTGCTTTTTGTTCCGGCGTCGTTTACAAAAGGAAAGTGTATGAAGTGATGAAAGCTGATACCTATCTGTCCCATTGTTATGCAATACCGGAAACACCGCCAGTTCTTCCGCTGGCCGACGAAGCGTTTGCGTCGGTCTGGAAAGAGGCGGAGGGGGCAGCTGCACGGAAATTTCTGTCAGAAATTGTTGACCGGGATATTGCCTTGTTTCCTCTGCAACAGGAAGAAACACTGCGCATATTATTTGCGGAAACACTGGGCGGACGTCTTCCGGTTATCGTAACGGATAACCGCGACGATTTCCTGCGCGTGGAAGCGTTACTGAACGGGCGGGAGGATTTGGAGGATTTCCCCGTTACCGTGAACGCGTTTACCATGCAGGCCCGTGCGAAAAACATCCGGAATCACCGGGTAATCCTGCTGGGGCAGGCGCCTTACAGCAATGTTCCGGCAAATTTGCTTGGCCTTGATGAAGAAGAGTGGATAGAGCGTTCCTGCCGGTTGCGGTTTGCCCATGAGTGTGCCCACTATGAAACGCTGCGGCTGTTTGGGGGTATGCAGAACCACGCCCTTGACGAAATCGTTGCAGATGCCATGGGGCAGCTTGCAGCTTTTGGCAATTTCAGCGCAGCACGGCAGCGGTTGTTTTTCGGACTGGAGCAGGGCACGGGACGCTGTACCGGCCGGCTTTCCTTTTATTGCCGGAACGTGCTCCCCTGGGAACGGACGGAGGTGTACCGTGCTGTAGACGCGACGCTCGATTTTCTGGAAGACAGAATATATCGGTTTCTGACAGAGAATAAGAAAAGGACGGAAACGAAGGAGTCGCTGTCCTCTGCAAAAACACGGCTGTCAGACAAAAAATCAAAATATGAATTGCTTTCGGACCTGGCCGGAACCAGTATCGCGGAGAGATACAAGTCGTTGTTATAATAGTAATCGGGACAGTTGTATTTCCTGATAGTTTCGTGTACAATATACTCAGGATGCAGTATGATTCGGATGCATTTTTAGAAAGGGAGCATTGCGCTATGAGAGTGAGTTCGTATGAAATTATTCTGCCGCTGATCGGCAAAGACGACAAGGTCATTGAAGGGAAGGCGCTGTTGGTAAATGGGCTGTACGGCGCACTGGATGTGGTGGATGAGGCGACGGCATCGAAGTTGCGCGAGGAACGTTTCAGGGAGATTCCTTTTGCCCTGCGGGAACGTCTGATGCAGCGCGGCCATATCACTCGGAAAGACGAGGCGGGTGAACTGGCTGATGCACAGCTCCTCGGGCGTGTATGGAGAAAACTGATTGGTCACAGCGGCAGGGGACCGGTGATCCTGCCCACTTACAATTGTAACTTCCGCTGTCCGTACTGTTTTGAGCGGCACCGTCTGACACGGGGACAGGAGTGGCTGGGCCACGAAATGAATCCCGAAATGGTGGATGCGGTCTTTGCTGCATTACAGAAGCAGCGGGAGCAGGGGCACAAAGTGAATAGCTGTTCCCTTTACGGCGGTGAACCGCTGCTCAAAGAAAATATGGCGACAGTCAGAAACATTTGTGAGCATGCGAGAGACATGGGGCTGTCGTCGCCGACCGCCATCACGAATGGCTACGATCTGGATGCCTATATCGACCTGTTGGAAGAATTTGGTTTTTCCCATCTGCAGGTGACGATAGACGGTGTGGGCGAACTGAACGACCGGCGCCGGCTCCATCGGGACGGCGTGCCTACCTACGACCGCATTTTGAAAAATGTGGCGCTGGCTCTTGAACACGGTGTTGACATCAGCCTGCGGGTAAACGTGAACGGGGACAATATCGGTGGCATCAAGGCGCTGATTGACGACCTGACGGCCCGGGGGCTGCATGAGGCGAGCCGGGAAGAACGGATACAGGCAGATAAAGAAGCCAGGGAGGCTGAGAAGGCCGGCAAACCGAGACCAAAGCGTAAAGGCTTTTTTTCCTATTATTTCAAGGCTGTATCGGAGGATCGCAATTCTCCCACAAAAGTAACGGAACAGCAGGTGATGGATGCCATTATTGCGGCCGGCATTCCTCCTATGGACGCGATCGAAAAACAAAGTCAGTATTCCATGCCTATGCAGGGCCTCTATGCTGCTATGAAAAAGGAAGACTTCCCGAGTTTTTCCCCGGCTTTCTGCGGCTCGGAGCAGGGCATGCTGGTCATTGGCCCCGACGGACTGATTTATCCCTGCTGGGATCTGGTGGCCATGGAAGAGGATGCTGTGGGCTTCACTGACGAAGCGACAGGCCGTTTCTTCTTCAACTTCGGCAAGGCGAAGTGGCGCACCCGTACTTCGGACCTGATGAAGCCCTGTCAGACCTGCCCGTATATCTTCATCTGCCGGGGCGGCTGCGCGCCGGAAGCGAAGCGGGTACATGGCAGTTATTTCCGCGAAAGCTGCGGCGAAGCAAAGGAGATTTTCGCCTTTGTGGCGCCCCGGGTTGTGGGGGCTAAATGGGAAGAAACCGGAGAGGATGAACTTTCCATATCGCTGGCAGGGCCGCTCGCCCGGCTGACGGAGGCGGAACGGGAAACACTGATGACCGCTACCCACGAGAAAGAAATGTTTGCAATTATCAACGAGGCAGGCTTGCTTCCTGATGTGGCTTCGGAGGAAATGCAGAAAGCGTGAGTGAAATGACTATGAAGATTCAGGAATTGCCGGCGCGTGCATATCTTGCGCATTTGCGCCGCCACCCGGTACCGGAACTCATGGATGAGGAATGCCTGGCTGCCCTTGCCAATGTGGAGGCGCAGTTCGGCGATACCATCACCCATGGGGCAGGGTTGGAAGTGCGGCTGGGTAATCCGGCCCGGTTTGTGGATTATATTATGTGCGTGGATCAGGACTATGTCCCCGGTATTCAGTGCATCTGGTATGAAATCGACTACGCGGATTATCTCAGGGGCGGGGAGATTTCTCCTTGTCTCTTTATTAATACATCTGATTACAAGGAAGAAAAGGCGGATGAATCGGAACACACCGCTGCGGAAGACGACAATGTGCAGCGGCAGGAAAAGCCTTTTGTTCCTCCCATGGGAAAGAAGTTCTGGGATTCGGTGCTGCCTCCCTTTGCCGGAGAAAAACGAGCGGCCCGGCTCCGGGGACAGCTTGACCGGGTGCTCGCTGCATTGCCCCCGAACGCGACGATTAAGCAAATTGGTACCATGTCGCCCCGTGGTGAGTTGGATATTCTCCGGCTGGTGGTGATCTTCCACCAATGGGAGAGCATCTTTGCCTGGCTGCGGGACGTGGGCTGGCCGGGCGATACCGGGGCCATGGAGCAGGCGCTGCTCCCCTGGAAGGAGGCTCAGGGGTTTGCTGTCAACATCGATCTGAGCGAAAGCGGTCTGCTGGAAAAAACAGGGTTGGAAGTATTCGGACGCTGGCGTCATCCTTTGCTTGTAGACAAGTTTATCGAGCGGCTTGAGGATGCCGGACTCTGCCTTCCCTCCAAGGGGGCGGCGCTGCGGCGGTGGATTCGGATTCTGCCTGACGGCGATCCTTTTATCCAGACGCTGGTTACGTATTTTAAACTGAACTACGCGAAAGGTCGCGTTACGGAAGCAAAGGCTTATCTGGAACAGTCGCCTTATATTCATCATCACTATTTTCCGCATTACGAGCGGCCTGTCCGCCTGGATATGGAACTGACAGACGGAACGGCTGTTCTGCCGGAGGAAACGGCGCTGGCCCGGATCCGGGAATGCGGGGAAAACCGGGTGCGCGGGATCCGGTTCTTCAGCGGCGAAACCTACGAGCCGCTGGAACGCCTGCTGAAGGCCTGCGCTGCGGCCGGCCTCCGTGCGGAAGTGGTTCTGGGCCTGCCAAGGGCGCAGGAACAGGAGAGCGCAGCGCTGCAGATTGAGCGCAGCTGGCTGGCTGCTTTGGTTGCGGCAGGTGTGGATAGTTTCCTGATTGATTTGGAAAGCGATACCGATGAATATGCCCTGCATATATTGGCCGCCTTGAAGGAATTGGGGGCTGCTAATGTGCGGGTGCGCTGGTACATGCACCGTGACAACGCCGGGAAATTGGCGGCTGTGGCAAAGGCTGCGGAAGAATCCGGTGCGGTGGAACTGCTCGTAACCGGTATGAAGCTTAGCGCAGCCAAAAATGTCGGCACTGTTTTCCCAAGCCGCGAGCAGATTTCGGCGGCAGCAGAATTTGTAAAAGATCATAATGGATATAATGAATCGGCGGAGGGGTCCCAGGAAAGCGCAAGTCAGGAAACAGATCAGAATCAGGATACACAAAGCGCCGCACAACCGGTCGGGATGCAAATAGCTGTAGAATCCTGTTTTTCACCGTTACGGGCATATCTGGACGGTCCGGATCCGAAATACAATGCGAACCGGGGGATTGACCGCGGATGCGAGGCAGGACGTTCTTTTATAGCCTTGGGAGCGGACGGGCGTTTTGTTCCCTGTCTGCACAGAAAGTCCGGTGAAACATTGCAACGCGAATTGCAGTCAGACCGGGGAGACAGGGATAATACGGAAAATCTGGTCGAGTATTGGGAACATGCCCCGGCGTTACAGGCGCTGCGTGAAAACGGGGAAACCCGTCAACATTGCGCAGGTTGCTGCTACGAACGCCGCTGCCTGCCTTGCCAGGCCTGTGAAGAGGGCGTTACCGGTTGTCCTTTATCTAATTAACAAAATTTATATTTTAAATGAATTGTTTCCTGATAATAAAGTATTGAAATATTTGTTTTTACTTGCAAATACAACGTCAGCATGTTAAAATAAGAACTGTAGATTTTTTCAAATGAGGGAGGAATATTATGCCTGTTAACCACAATGAGCTTACCAAAGAAATGATCATGCAAGCTTTGAAGTGCAAAAATGCCGATGAACTGATTGCACTGGCAAAGACCGGCGGTATTGAACTGACGAAGGAAGAAGCCGAATCCTATATGACGGAACTGGCAGACTTTGAACTGGATGAAAACCAGATGCAGCAAGTGGCCGGCGGCGTCAAGACCTGCTACATGGTTGACGGCTGCGCCTTCAAATGCGGCACTTTAAAAGACTGCTGAGCAGTACGCTGATTTTTCGCCTGCCTTAACCGGCAGGCTTTTTTCTATCATTTTTACAATAAGGTCTGTCGATATATGCCGCAGCGGATGCGGGGATAGAGAGTGACAGGTTTCGCAGAAATGAAACCTGCAAACGAAGCTCACTGCAAACGCAAGGAAAGATACGCAATTCCTTATAACGGACAAACTGAAGGAAGGCTGCTATGGAAATGAAACGGGAAGACGCTGTGGATGTGCTTTTTATTGCCATGCCTTTCTGCGACGAATATATGCCCTGCCTGACCCTGGCCCTGTTCAAGTCGGTGCTGGCGCGGGCGGGCATCAAAAGCCGTGTGCAGCATGAATATCTGTATTATGCCAGCCGTATCGGTTTGGAAAAATACCGGAGCATCATGCAGGTATGTACCATTGGCTACGGTCACGACTATTTTGCCTGTGAAACGATTTTTGGCAAGGCGGCTCACGGCAAAACGATTTCTTCTTTTGAAGACTACATACGCTGGATGCAGGGAAAGCATCTACCGGGGAAAGTCTTTGCCGGCAGGCAGCGGGAGGATACCCTGCACAGCCTGGACCTGTTTCAGGAAGCCCATGCGATGGCGGAAGCGTACCTGACGGAAGCCTGTGCCCGGGTGATGGAGCAGCATCCAAAAATCGTTGCCTTTATCTCTATGTTCCAGCAGCACAACGCCATGATCGCCCTGGCCCGGCGGCTGAAAAAAGAAAAGGACGCCCCGCTGATTTTAGCAGGCGGCGCCAACTGCGAGGGAGATGCGGGGGCAGCACTGGCGGAATATGTGGAAGCTTTTGATTATGTTTTTACCGGTGAGGCGGATGAGATTATTGCGCCTTTGTGTTCGCGACTCCTGAAAGACGGAACCGTACCGGACAGCGAGCTTCCTCCCGGCGTAGTGTCACGCACCAGGAAGATAACGGATCCGGCGCGAATCACGCAAGATCTGGACAGATTGCCACTGCCGGATTTCAGCGATTACTTCCGGGAAAGGGACGTCCTTATACCTCAGCAGAAAGGGCATTATATCGTGATGGCGGAAGGTTCCCGGGGCTGCTGGTGGGCGGCCCGGCACCCCTGTCGCTTCTGCGGGCTGAACGGAAGCACCGCTCATCTGTACCGGGCGAAAAGCACGGACCGGTTTGCGGATGAACTGGCGGAACTGGCCAGCCGGTACCCCGGTTCCCAGTGCTATTTCACCGATAATATCCTGAGCCTGAACCACCAGAAGGAGCTGCCTGCCGCCCTGTTGCAGCGGGATGTCTATCGTAACAACAGGCTCAGGTTGTTTACGGAAATCAAATCCAACATGACAGAAGAGGATGCAAAGCGTCTTGCGGAAGCCGGCTTTTTCTGGGTTCAGGCAGGAATCGAAAGCTTCTCTGACGGAATCCTGCGTCTGATGGGGAAAGGTGTCACTGCCATCCGTCAGGTACAGACACTGAAGCACTGCAATGCCCACGGGATCAACGTGCTGTGGTATATCCTAACAGGAACGCCGGGAGAAACGGAAGAACTATGCCGGGAAGTCAACGGGGTGCTTCCTAAGATCATGCATCTGTCCGCTCCCAACACTGTCACCCATATTATGTTCCATCGCTACAACGACTACATGCGGCATCCGGACGAATCTATCCCGGCCCTGCGGCCGGACCGTGGCTATGATTTTGTGTTTCCAAATGAGGACTTCATCCGCCGGACGGCCCATCTGTTTGCGCCGGTGGAAGAGACAGAACTGGCCCGGTATTATGATTACCGGCGGTTGGGGCCTGCCTACGAAACCCTGTATGAACTGTCCGAATCGTGGAACAGGAAGCGCCAGCTTCTGTATATGAAGGACAAAGGAGAGACAGTGAAAGTTCTGGATACCCGCCTCATTTCCCGGAAACCGTTGTATTACCTGAAGGGCGCCGAAGCAGAAGTGCTGCGGGCCTGCCGGAACGTGATACGGGAAGATAAGCTGGTGAATAAACTGTCGGAGGGTTATGAGGAAGCAAAGATTCGGGATGCGATGGCATGGCTGGAACAGGAGAACCTGTTGCTTCACATCGGGTCGGAATACCTGGCCCTGCCCATAGATCGGGACACTGGAGAGCAGAGGTCAGAAAGTGTGATAAGCGGGGCATAAAGTGGTGCGGCATTTAGCAAACAATTGTATAGCTGAACTGTTGTTTTGATAATATTTAAAATAGACGTGTTTTATATATTTTTTTACCGGGTGTGGCGGAGCTAATCTGTTGCATTCGGTAATTTTATGTTATAATAAGCTGATAAGTTATATCCTGATAAGCAAACGGGTCTGTGTACACGTTTAAGGCATGTTGACGCGGTGGGTCATAACAAGTACCGGTCAGCATGCGGGCAAATGAATCCGTGTCTTTATACAGTTTGTTTTTTATTACGCTACGTTTTTCGGGGGTATTCATGAAGAAATATTTTATGATAGGGTTGGGGATTGTGTTGGCCCTTTCGCTGACCATAATCTTATACGGCGCGTGGCTGAATGAGCGGGGCGAGTTTCAGATTGCCAAACGCATGAGTGAGCGCAGCCTGGAACTACTGGGATCCCGGGCGGCCGTGCGTTTTATCCGTCCAAAGTTTACGCTGAGCACTATTAATTTTTATTCCAAAGACATGGCGGATGCCGTGGCGCTGTCGGACGGGCGTATTATTTCCTGTCTTACTCCTAAGAGCAGTTTTGTCCGTAAAGGCGACACACTGTTTGTGCTTGAAAACGAAGAACTGCCGCTGCAGATCCAGCAGGCGGAAGCGAATATCCTCAGCGCACAGGCAGAGAAACATGGCAAGGAAAACCAGTATAAGCGGTTTCTGTTGCTGAAAGAGAAAGATGCCATCTCCGCCCAGCAGTTTGACGATGCAGAAGCGGCATACCGTGCCGCGGTGGCGGCTCTGGAAGTGGCGGAGGCCAAGTTGGGAAGCCTGCGTATTCAGGAAGCACGGCAGCGTGTCACAGCGCCCCTGGACGGACAGGTATTGCGACTGTACCGGCAGCCAGGCGCCTATGTGCAGAGCGGAACATCTCTGGCCCTGGTGGGCGACTTCCGCACCCTCTATTTTGCTACGCCGGTAGACGATAAGATTGCCAGGCATCTGGAACCGGGGCTGGAAGCGGAGTTAGTGTTCAGCAACCGGGATTTCCAAAAGGCCTACGGCACGAATTATGAAAAAGGAAACATGGGAAGCGAACAGCGCTTTCTTGCTTCGGTTGCGGAAATTACACCACCGGTGTCAGAGCCGGCTGCTTTGCGCAATGTGATGTTGAAGGCGGATAACCGCTCCGGGCTGCTGGAACCTCAGACCTACGGGAACGTGACCTTGCAGGCCCGTACGGGCCGTGATGCGCTGTCCGTGCCTTTGGTAGCCATGATAGACAGCAATCATACCCGGGTGTATGTGGCGAAAGAAGATAACACCATTGAAGAAAGAACCGTGAAGACCGGCGCTAACGACGGTCAGTTTATCGAAGTCCTGGAAGGCATCAAGGAGGGCGACGTGGTAGTCACTTCCGGTATGGAGGGTCTGAAAAACGGGATGCGGGCAACCGTGAAAGTACAGGGAGGTGGAACGAAGTGAACAGTGATAAGATCTTCAATCCCAAAGCCCTGGAGAAACTCCGTTCCCCTGACAAGTTAGACAGTATGATCCGGATCACCGGTCCCGTGGGATGGATGGGACTGGCGACGGTGGCTCTGCTTTGCTTTGCCATTGTGCTGTGGTCTGTGTATGGTTCTTTTACGGAAAAAGCAGAAGGATACGGATTGATTTTGGATTCGGCCGGTGTGGTGAATATTTCCCATACGGTCTCCGGTAAGGTAACAGACGTGTATGTAAAGACCGGCAGCCGTGTACAAAAGGGTGATTTGGTCGCCCGCATGGAACAGCCGGAGCAGTCGGCAGATACCCGCATGGCACAATACGGTACAGAATTGGGCGTCAATGACCGGGACGTACAGAGCCGCGTCTATCAGTTTGACGCAAAACGGTACCAGCAGGCTGCGCGGGAGAATATTTTTTCTGATTACGAAGGAATCGTTGGAGAAGTGATGGTCGCAGAAGGCCAGCTTATTTCTGCCGGAAGCCCGATTTGCAGTATCCGGCTTACTCAGGACAGAGATGAATTGCAGGGAGTCTTTTATATTGGTGTAGAAAAGGGCAAACGGGTGGAACCTGGCATGACCATTCAGCTGGCGCCTAATGGAGTGGATATTACCCAGACCGGCAGTCTGATCGGTGTTGTGAAAAGTGTTTCCCAGTATCCCGTTTCTGCCGAAGGGGTACGAAAAGGTCTGGGCAATTCCCAACTGGCTCAATATGTGCTGCAAAAGGATGGCGGCGCAGCGGTGGAAATTCGGTTTGAACTGGTAAAGGACGCAGATTCCAAATCCGGTTACCTGTGGACTTCCGTCGTGGGACACCATAAACCGGTGACAGCGGGCAGTTACTGCACCGGTTCCGTTGTTATTGAACGGCAGCCGCCTATCGAAAAGGTATTTTATAAGATCAGCCAGTGGCTGAGAAGCCGGTGACGCTATGGATAAAAGAGAACGGATCCGGCAGTTCTTTGCCGGGAAAGAGCGCGTGAAGGTGCCAACTGTCCTGCAGATGGAAGCAACAGAATGCGGCGCTGCGTCTCTGGCTATGATATTGGCCTATTACGGACGCTGGCTGCCGCTGGAGTTCCTGCGGCAGGAGTGCGGCGTGACACGTGACGGCAGCAATGCGGATAACCTGCTTAAAGCTGCCCGGCGTCAGGGTTGCGTGGCCAAAGCCTTTGCGGGTCGCAGCGAAGTGCTGCGAAAAAAGGAATTCCCCCTGATCCTGTTCTGGGAATTCAACCATTTCCTGGTACTGGAAGGGTTTCAGGGGGATACGGTGTTCCTGAATGACCCCGCCATGGGGCGGCGTACCGTAACCTGGGACGAATTTCTGACCTCCTATACCGGCGTATACATGAAGATTACGCCGTCTGAAAATTTTAAACCCGAAGGGGAACCCTACAGCATTGTCAAAACGGTGGCTGCCAAACTCAGGGAAGACAAGTGGGCGCTTATTTTTCTGATGGTGCTGGGTCTTTGTATGATCATTCCGGGGTTGGCGATCCCGGTCATGGGACAGATTTTTATTGACGATGTGTTTTCCCTTAAGCATGCGGACTGGATTGTCAAGTTGTTGAACGCCATGTTCGGGACCATGATCCTGCTGGGCATCATGACTGCCATGCGGGCTGCGGTGCTGACTTACTGGCAGAAAAAACTGACTATTGCGGATTCGTCCGGCTTTTTCTGGCATGTATTGCGGATGCCGGTGGCGTTTTTCCAGCAACGGTACGCGGCGGACATTGCTTCCCGTATCCAGTTCAACGAATCCACGGCGGAGGTACTCTCCAATCAGGCGGCTACGGCGTTGCTGGATCTGCTGGTGGCGCTGTTTTATCTGTTGCTGTTGTTCCAGTACAGCGTACCCCTGACCCTGATTGGTGTATCTATCAGTGTCGTGGATATCTTTGTGTTCTTATATATGCGCCGCCGCCAGACAGACTTGATCATGCGCATCCAGCAGGACGCTTCCAAAGCCTACGGCGTGCTGATGAGCGGCCTGATGATGGTGGAAAGCATCAAGGCAAACGGCAGCGAAGGCGACCTGTTTGCCAAGTGGGCCGGCTACGCGGCAAAAGCTTCGGTAGCAACCCAGGAAATGAAACTGTGGACCATGAAGGTTAAATTGCTGCCGCTGCTTCTGGGCGGACTGAATTCAGCCCTGATTATGACGGTGGGCGGTTTTTCCATCATGGAAGGTATCATGACCGCCGGTATCTATATGGCTTTCAATAATCTGATTGCCAAATTTCATGAGCCGGTGCAGAAACTGCTGTCCCTGGGCAACGTGCTGCAGAATACGGAAATGCAGATGCGGCGTCTGGACGATGTGCGGCGGTATAAAACAGACAGTCTGAATTATCCGGATGAAAATCAGACCGTATCTTTTACAGGGAACCGGTTGTCCGGCGAACTGACACTAAAAGATGTGAGCTTTGGCTACAGTCCTCTGGATCCTCCTCTCATCGAACATTTCGACCTGCATCTGGAACCGGGCCGCTGGGCTGCCGTGGTGGGATCCTCCGGCAGCGGCAAAAGCACGCTGGCGAAACTGGTGGCAGGGTTATATGAGGAATGGTCCGGGGAAATTCTGTTTGACGGTGTGAAGCGGCGGGAGATTCCCCGTCCTGTCATCGTGAATTCCCTGGCCACAGTGGATCAGGATGTGTTCCAGATCAGCGGGACGGTACGGCAAAATATCTCCATGTTTGATAAATCCGTTCCGTCAGCAGATATTGTGCAGGCTGCCCAGGATGCCTGCATCCATGACGATATTATTCAGCTTCAGGGAGGCTATGATGCGGAAGTGGCGGAAGGGGGCCTGAATTTCAGCGGCGGACAGCGGCAACGTTTGGAAATTGCCCGGGCGCTGGCTTTCAACCCTTCACTGCTGATCCTTGACGAAGCCACCAGCGCCATCGATCCTATGACCGAACAGAAGTGTCTGGAAAACATTCGGCGGCGGGGCTGTACCTGCCTGATCGTAGCTCACCGGCTGTCTACTATCCGGGAAGCGGACGAGATTATCGTGCTGGAACGGGGAAAAGTGGCGGAGCGTGGCACCCACCGGGAACTGATATCCCACGACGGACCATACCGCCGGCTGATTGAAGAGCGGGACCAGCAGGAAGCAGATGTTGCGGATCTCGATTAGGGTTTGTAGGTGCGTTTTTATGAAGTTTCGGTTCGTTTTGTGTAAGTGTCCCTGAAACTGGCATGATACGTTGAACGCCGATGAAATAGGATTTTGAAACAGATTTTTTGAGAAGGAGGAACGCTGATGAAGCTGATAGCAGGCGAGCGTTTCCGACTGCATGATGACAATACATATATAAAACTGGTCTCCGGCAAACTGGAGGCTTATGCTGTTACACGGAAAAAGCAGTCGTTCCGGCAGATTTTCCTGACAGAAATTACTCCCGGACAGGCTGCGTTCCCCTCTATGGATGAATTCGAGCAGATCGATGTGCTGATCTACGCAGTAGAAGACAGCGAACTGACAGAGACTGCTTTGGCCGAAGCAACAGCGGAAGAATTGCTGCCTCTGATGCGGCAGTGGTTTGCTGCCCTGATATCGCTGCCCTGGCTGCGGCTGTTGGCCGATAAGGGCGATGAAGTGCTGCGGAAATGGGCGGACGGCTCCGTGCTGGCCGGACACGAGCAGGACCCGGAAGCGCTGCTGGAGGATTTTGCGGATAACGAAGGCATTTTTGCCATGTTGCTGGGCGTGCGATTCAGCGCCCAGGATAAACGGCTTTCTATGCAGATGGAGAGCAGGGCGAAACAGAAGACCCGTCTTGTAAATGAAACAATTTCCGGATTACTGGGAGAAACGGTGGCTCCGGAAGAGGAAACAGGCAGCGGCAACACGGCGCTGGAGGATGCCGTATTTATCGTACGCTGTGCGGCCCAGGCATTAAAAATGCCTTTCGGCAGCATCCAGATGGCGCCGGAAATGGTACGAAAACTGGATCAGCTTGGCCTTCTTCACCGTCTGGTGGAAAAAGGCGGAATGCAAATGCGTCTTGTTCGCCTGCAACCGGACTGGTATACCGGGGACAGCGGCGTCCTCCTTGGTTTCTTTGGCGAAAAGAAAGAACTGGTTGCTTTTGTGCCGGAAACGCCGGTTCGTTACCGGATGATGAGCCGGGAACGTCCCGAGGGAATTCCCGTAACGGATGCAATTGCGAAAGAAATCAATACGGATGCATTTCTCTGTTATCCGGGTCTGCCGGCCCGTAAGATTTCTACGTCTGAATTTCTGCGTTTTATGGTACGCCAGTGCTGGAAACAGGATTGGCGTACGATTCTGGCCGTAAGCCTGGCTGCGGGGTTAATTCCGTTGTTGACTCCGATCGTGACGGAAACCATATTCAAAGATATTATTCCCATACTGGACCGGAAAGGCCTGGCCACGGTGACCCAGGTGGTTATGGTAGCAGGTTTTACCACAGCAACTCTCAATACCGTGCGATCTGTTGCGCTGCTGCGCCTTTCCACCTCTGCTGACATGAATGTGAAACCGGCCCTCATAAGCCGTGTTTTAAGCCTGCCTGTGAACTTTTTCCGAACCCTGCAGACCGGTGAGCTGGCCAGCCGGATTTTAGGACTGGAGCAGGTGATTCAGCTGATGTCCGAAGAAATCGTCGGCGTGATTTTCAGTTTCCTGTTTTCGTTTTGGAGTCTTGCCCTGATGTGTTACTACAGTGTGAAACTGACGGCTATTGCTGTGGTCATTTGGGCTATCTATCTCTTCGCTGTCTGGCTGATCATGAGCCGTCTTGTGCGGGCTCAGCGGAAGATGACAACGGCAAAGAACCGGACCCAGGGTATTTTGCAGGAAATATTTACAGGCCTTGTGAAGTTCCGGGTAAGGGGTGCGGAGGAACAGGCCTATCACCTTTGGGGCGAACGGTTCTCTGAGGAGTGGAAATGGAACTATAAATCACGCTGGCTGAAGAATTATAATTCGATTATTACGGCGGTACAGCCGGTATTGCTTTCCCTTGTCCTGTATTATTTTGCGTTCCGGGAACTGGGGGAAAGTATGATGCAGGGAACAGAAAATGCAGTTACCGGCGCCCTGGGAGCCGGTGAAGCGATGACGGCGGCAACCTTTATCGCTTTCCAGGCTGCTTATACTGCCTTTAATACGTCCCTGAATGCGGTGATCCCGGCGGCAGAGTCCGTTTCTGTAGTGAAACCGATACTGGAAAACATCCAGCCGATCCTGGATGTGGCGCCCGAAAGTTCCGATGAACGTCCGGACGCTGATGTAATTTCCGGGGCCATCGAAGTTCGGGATCTTCGTTTTGCGTACGGTCCGGGTATGCCAGAAGTATTGAAAGGGATCAGCTTCCGGATCGGGGCGGGAGAACACGTGGCCATTGTGGGTAAATCCGGCTGCGGAAAGTCCACCCTGATACGCCTGTTGCTGGGGTTTGAAAAACCTCTGGGCGGTGCGGTGTATTATGACGGGCAGAACCTGGCGGAAATGAATGCAGCTTCTGTGCGGTCCCAGCTGGGCGTAGTGTTGCAGAACGGACAGTTGATGACCGGTGATATTTACCGCAACATTATCGGTATCAATGATCTGACGCTGGATGATGCCTGGGCCGCAGCGGAAGCGGCAGGCATTGCTGACGACATCCGGGAGATGCCCATGCAGATGCAGACTATCGTCAGTGAAGGAAGTACTAATATTTCCGGCGGCCAGCGACAGCGCATCCTGATCGCCCGGGCCTTAGCCATGAAACCATCCGTCATTATCTGCGACGAAGCGACCAGCGCGCTGGATAACCGGACCCAGGCCATTGTTTCCAGAAGTCTGGATAAGCTTAAGGCTACCCGTATCGTAGTGGCCCACCGGCTTTCCACGATTCGCAATGCAGACCGCATCATCGTGCTGGATCAGGGTCGCGTGGCGGAAAGCGGCACCTTTGACGAACTGTTGAAGCAAAATGGCATCTTTGCTTCTATGGTAAAACGACAGGTTTCGTAAGGCAGTACAGATTGATGGTCGGGTTTTGAGTGAACAGAATGAAAAGGTTGTTTTCTGAAATCCCATATATTAAAACGGAGAGACTCGTTCTCCGAAAGCTTGAAGAAACAGACGCGGATAGCTTGTCGGAACTGGTACATAGTCAAAACGTGTACCGGTATCTCCCGACGTTTCTGTTTGAACATAAATATGAGAATATACATGATGTCATCCGTCATCTGTACAATGAATGTTTCCGGGATAAAAGAAGACTGGGGCTATGCGCAGCCAACGTCCGCCAATAAATGGTTCTGGCGGTTGTAAAAAGAATTGTGTTTACAGATTTTGGGAGAAGTATGTTGAAACAGCAAGTGATACGGATAAGGGAAGAGGCAGGCCGGTGCCTGCTATGCCATGAACCGAAATGCAGTGAGGCCTGTCCTCACGGGGTTGATGCAGGTCGCATTGTGCGGTCGCTGAATTTTGAGAACCGGGTGGGAGCCCGGAGACGACTGCCTGCCGTTCATTTTTGCGAAAATTGCAATGCCCCTTGTATGCAGGCCTGCCGCCGCGGTAAACTGGATGTTCCGGTACGGCTCAGGGATTTGTTCTGTAATCTGTATGACTTGCATGTTGAAGTACCTGAAAACAAGGTGGACCTGTCCATTGATTTTTGCGGCGTGCATTGCGAGAACCCGTTTTTTCTGTCTTCTTCTGTAGTGGGCAGCAATTATAACATGGTGGCAAAGGCGTTTTCCATGGGATGGGGCGGCGTTGCCTTTAAAACGATTTCGCTTTTGGAAATTCGGGAAGCATCCCCGCGTTTTTCTGCTCTTTCCAAAGAAGGGCGCTCCTTTATAGGATTTAAGAATATCGAGCAGCTTTCCGACCACACCTATGAGGAAAACCTTGATTATTTGCGCCGGCTGAAGCGGGATTTTCCCGGCAAGGTCATCATCGCGTCCATCATGGGACGTAACGAAACAGAGTGGACCCGTCTGGCTGCCGATATGGAAGCGGTGGGCGCGGATATGATTGAGTGTAACTTCTCCTGCCCCCAGATGGCAGAGGAAGGTCTGGGCGCAGAAATCGGTGAGAATCCGGAGCTGGTGGCCCGTTATACTGCGGCGGTACGAAAAGGTACCAGGTTGCCCGTTCTGGCAAAGATGACGCCCAACATCAACCGCATGGAAATTCCGGCAAAGGCTGCCGTGGCGGCTGGAGCGGACGGTATTGCGGCTATCAATACAATTCGCAGTATCATGAATATTGATTTGGATAGCTTTTTGTCAGAGCCCAGAGTAAACGGCCAGAGTATTGAAGGCGGCTATTCTGGGAAAGCGGTGAAACCCATTGCCCTCCGTTTTATCAATGAGATGAGGAAAGATTCCGCATTGGCAGAAGTTCCTATAAGCGGTATGGGCGGCATTGAAAACTGGCGGGACGCCCTGGAGTTTTTGCTCATGGGTTGCGGAAATCTACAGATTACTACGGCTGTAATGCAGTACGGATACCGTATTATTGATGATTTGAAGGAAGGTCTCAGCGATTACCTGTCACTTCGTGGCTTTACACGTGTGCAGGATATTGTGGGTCAGGCGCTGACCCATATTGTATCGGCAGAGGATTTAGACCGAAACAGTATCCAGTTTCCTCGCTTTGTGCGTAACGATTGCGTTCGCTGCGGGCGGTGTTATCTTTCCTGTTACGATGGCGGCCATCAGGCAATCCGGCTGGATACAGAGGAAAAGCCTGTGCTGGATATTAATAAATGCGTAGGCTGTCACTTATGCATATTGGTGTGTCCCGTGCAGGCCATAGAACCGGGTAAACGGGTACAGCGCGGCGCGCTCCATGGCAACGCAGAGTTGCCCAAATGATCTTGAAAATTGATTCGCAATGTTTTGAACGATTACTTCGGGTATTGTTTTCACAGCGGCTTGTCAGAAATGGCAGGCCGCTTTTTTTGGCAGGCGTCAATTTTAGACGGCCTGTTTTGTATATATTAGTAAGGAAATATAATATTTTTTTATATTTCTCATATAATAATGATAAATGCCATTTATTTGACACATTTTTTGTGTTATAATAAAAATGGAATATTGTACTTTGGCTAACTGTTCCGCGCTGCGGATGCGCAGCGGTCTATAAATACAAACGGTTTTTTCCTTCACGGGTTTTACGGGGGTCATTTTATGAACAAGGTCTACAAGATCATCTGGAGTAACGTACGGAAATGTTATGTGGTGGTGTCCGAAATTGCCAGGAACCGCGGAAAGAATTCTACAAAGAGCATAGTGGAACAACTGGGCTTCGGCGCCCTGTCTGCAGGACGCTGTGCCCTTCCGCTGTTGCTGACGGGTTTCCTGCTGCAGTCCGTGCCGGGATTTGCTTCTGTGATTACGGATAAAAATGGGGCTTCCGTCATCAATGCCGGTGACAAGGTGCACAATATCTATGCCCAGCGGCAGGTCACGAGCGACAAGGTCAGCCTGAGCATAAACCAGTTCCAGCAATATAACGTAACTGCCGGTGATGTGGCCAATATGCATTTCCGGATGACGAAGGACGGGAAGGACACTAACGTTCTGCTCAACCTGGTGAAGGAACGGATCAATATCGGTGGCACGGTGAATGCCATTAAAGGAAACCGTATTGACGGCGACCTGTATTTTATCAGTTCCAACGGCATGGCGGTGGGCAAGACCGGCGTCATCAATGCGGGACGCATGGTGGGCCTGGTGCCGGACAGTACGTATTTCAACCGGATTTTACGGAACGGGGATTCTGATCTTGCTTCGTATTATCTCAGCGACCTCTCCAAGTTCGGCCAGCGGGACGAAAAGGGCAATTTTATAAAGATGTCTGACCGGTGGTCTGTTAACAATAACAATAACGCCAGCATTGATATTGCCGGCCAGATCAACGCTCGCAGCGGCATCGTGCTGGGGGCCAGCAATATTGTCATTCAGAACGGATCCTTGCTGCAGAGCCGCAAGGATCTCGACTTCACCAATCTGGTCAATGCAAAGAAGGAGGACGGGTCGGTTATCACCAGTGCGGGCCTTAACAAAACCAACACCGGCATGACTATGGTGCCGGCCACGGATAAAAGCGGCGATATCATCCTGCGGGCGGAAGCGGTGCAAGAATACACCAACAACCTTGTGTTGCCTCTGCAGTCATATGATGCCATATTTAATACTTCCAATACAGCCAATGTCGAGGTGAAAGGCGCCATAAAAGGGGACGCCGGGGTAGATGTGTCAGCCAATGCCAAGACCACCTTTGACAATACTACATGGATGGGAATCAAACCTACCGACATGGCCAAAGAACTGTTCAATGATCTGGGAATTAACATGGACGCAGACTGGGCTGTAAAAAAGAATACGGCGTCTGTGGCTTTGAAACAGGGCGGCAGCATTGAAGCCGGCGGAAGAGCCGCGCTGCAGTCTGACGCAGGACTCAGTGTGAAGCTGAAAACAGCCACACTTGGCAAAAAGACGTATGATTCTTCTGCTGCCATACCGGTGGCGGCTATTGATGTAGCGAAAATAAAAAATAAAGCGCTGGTAGATGTGCAGGGAACGCTGAAATCCGGAAGCGATATGTCCCTTGCGGCGACTGCAGTGACCAGTGCAACCCTTACTTCTGTAGCCTCTGTGCCCAATATTGCCCCTAAGCCAGATCCGAATGATCCGGAGGACAAGGGCAACGCCATTTATGTGGGTGTGGCGTGGATCACCGGAGACAGTGTGGCAGATGTTATCCTTGGCGCAGGCGAAGCCGTTACGGCGGGGGGCGCTTTTTCTGCCGATGCCAAAGCAACCAGTACTATGGGAGCCTCGACGTCTGTGGAAGGCAGAGACAAGACCTTTGCCTCCACATCCATCGGGGTAATAGATTATGATTCCGCAGCTAACGTTACACTGAAGCGTTCTGTAACAGCAAATTCAGTGAAAGTGAACGCGGAAAATAACGTAGCCGGACTGGACCTCTCGGTCAATGACGGTACTGGCTGGGGGGAAAACGTATATGTCCAGTATCAGGTAGCGGGAGATACCATTGCCAATGTTCTGGCCAAGAAAGTTATTGACAAGTTTGGCTGGACTGCTTTTTCAAACGGCGGCAGTTTAAAAGGACTGGAGAATTTATTCACCAAAACTCAGGAATACGTATCGGCCGGGGCATCGGTGGGGGTTTTGGACAGCAGAAATACGGCAAATATTACGGTAGCTCCCGGTGTGGTACTGAAGGCCACTGGGGAGAATGTAAAGAAAGATAAAAACGGCAACGTTGTAAAAGATGAAAAGGGAAATGCCGTTGCCGACGGATTTGTATCCCTGACGGCCAACACTTATGTGGGCAGCCTTCATCATTCCGTGGCCGGCGAAGCCAATAAGCAGGATAAGGATACCGCCTCCAAGGTGACGGTTGCGTCGGCCGTACTGTACAGCCGTCTGGATAATGACGCGGCCATTGACCTGCAAAGTGATGCAACGACGCATAAGGGTGTAACACTGATCAGCGATAAAGGCGATGTGACCTTGAACGCAGGCGCAAAACAGGTGTATGACCCTCTGGAACCCATGAAGAATATTGTGGACCGTCTGGGGAAACTGGTCAATACCCTGAAGGCTGCGTATAAAGAGTTCCCGGAACTGACCAACCTGCATACGGAAGCTGTCAAATTGTATGAAAAGAGAAAGGACGGAAGTATCAGTGAATCCACGGCGGGAGCTTCCCTGGCGGATCTCGGTTATTCTCTGGGTACCTTCCTCACCCGTGAGGCTAAGAATCTGATCGCGGTGGATCAGGGCATACAGGGACTGATTCAGGATGTCTCCAATGCAATCAGTCCGGCTTCGTATACCAATTATTATGTGCGCAGTTATACCGTGGATTCCCAGGACAGCGGATCTAATCTGGATTTGGCGGCCTCGGTGAATGTAGCCAGACTCCATAACAAGGGTATCGTTTCTCTGGGAGAGAACGCTTCTGTGACGGCAGGGAAAAATATCAATATGGATGCTTCCACCGATACCAATGTGGTAAGCTTTACCGGCAACGGAGGCGAGTACCTGGCCCTTTCGGAAAGCAATGGTAACGGGGTGGGCGCCAGCGTGGCCGTGCAGGACTTTGCCGGTGACAGTATGATCCTGTCAGGGAAGGGCGTTTCCCTGAAGGCTGAGAAGGGTGCTGCCGGAAAAGACAGCGGCAAGGTGACTCTTCATACCAATAATTCCATGATCCAGACCGGCGTGATCCTGAGCGCAGGCAAGGCGGACAGCCATACAGGCGTATCCGGCTCCTTGAATATCCTGGCAGGGGGCAGTAACAGTCTGGTGCTGGTGGACGATGAGTCTGTGGTGAAGGCGGCCAATGCGGTGACCCTGGCTGCGGATAACAGTACTACGGTGAGCAATATCGTGGGTGGTCTGGCACTGGGCAGTTCCAAGACCAACCTTGCCTTAGGGGCCGGTGTGGCCTGGAACGCGCTGGATATAAACAGTATGGCGGCGATAGCCGACAGCGGCACTGACGCAGCGGTTACTACAACGGATACGGATACAGATGACTTTAAGAAGAAAACAGCAGATGAACAAAATGCCATAAAGGCTGCCAATACCCTGGCCAGAGCCCGGAAACTGGCGAAAGAACGGGCGTCGGTGCAGGCGATGGACACGGCGTTTGCCCTGTCTGAGAAAAAGATGACCGCTTCTCTGGGAACCAAAACGGCAAAAGGGGCGGCCAAAGGCAGTGTGACCGCAAGGGATATCACGGTGACTGCCAACAGCGGCGGTACGGTAAATTCCGTAGCCCTGGAAGGCGCCTCGAATTCCGAGAACCACAGCGGCTTTGATACGTTTGACAAATGGAGCAGTGTCGGAGCGTCTGTAAAAAACCAGACTACGAAAGCAGCCAAGGCGTACATCGCAAGTCCTCTGACCAAATTGCAAAAATGGTATGGGAATCCGGAAGTAAAAAGCAAATGGGATTTTTCGGGCTACAATCCGATTACTGCCAGTAATGAACTTTCTACTGCCGCTTTTAACGCAGCGGCGGCGGGCAGTGTTGCCATAAACCAGAATGCCGGTGAAACGGCGGCGGTTATGGAACGCATGCAGTTAAATCTGCGCAAGCAGGCGAACTCGGAGGCTGCCGGAACATTGAACAATACAGCCAGTGACGATCTGTTTACCGGCGCCTGGTCCGGAGCGGCGGCCCTGAACTGGTTTACCGGCGGAGAAGGCTCTCCTTCCAACAATGGTGCATTGAAAGGCGCTCTGGGGACAGCCGTGTCCTTGAATTTGCTGAACCGTAACGTAAACGCCCTGATTCTCTCTTCGGATATTTCCCAGGCCGGGGCTGTGAAAGATATGGCTGTAAAGAATGGGGCTGAAGCAGCCGCATCCCTGGGGCTGGCTGTTACCAATGACCGCGAAGGTACGGCAGCGGATGGCGCAGTGGCGTTCGGCCTGGCTCTGAATAAAGATAGCAGCGACGTACACGCCCTGCTGAGGGACAGCAGCTCTTCGTATGAAAAGTCCAAGGACGGAGTAGCCTATTCTGACGGAACAGACATCAGCGTCAGCGCCTATGACGGCGATGTACAGGTGGCCGGCGGCGTAGACCTGAGCTGGGTCAAAAATGACGGTTTGGGTGTTTCTGTCGGCGCTACAGCAGCTCTCAGCGTAATCCGAAATGATATGCAAAGCGGTATTAAAGGTGGTTCCTATAACGGGCTCACCAGTCTCAAAGTGGCCGGAGAGGATGCCCTGGTTCAGACGAATGCGGCGGTGGGCCTGGGTTTCAGCCGTTCGGCAAAGGGCTTTACCTCGGCCGGTTCTGTGGCCTATGCGGCTCTGACCAATACCAACCTCGGTTTTATCAGCGATACCACTGCCGTCAATGCCAGTGGGGAAGTGTCTGTGACCAATCAGGACATATCCACCAAAACCGCGGACGGCAAAGATAAAAATAAATATCTTGCCTACCTGAAGGAGCGCAAGATAGACGCAACGGGTCTGGGTTATCTGGGCAAAAAAGCAAAGGATACGATGAACAAGGCTTCCGGCAACGACATCGTCAATGTGGCTGTGGATATTGCCGAAAGCAAGAGCCTGACGGGCAGTATTGCGCTGGCTGTTGGCGATGTGACCAATACGTTCAATTCAGATATTACCGGCAATAAAAAGATTGTGGCAGACGCTGTAAAAGGAGCTGCCAACGTACACAGCAACGTAGTGTCAGTGGCGGTTGGCGCCAGTGTCAGCGAAGAAGCTTTTGGCGGCGTCGGTTCTGTTGCCGTGAACGATTTGAAACAGGACAATATTGTGTCTGTGACCGGCAACCGGGATGGCAGTTCGGAAAAGAGCGGTATCCTTGCCAATACGGTGAGCGCTACAGCCCGGAACACATCACGGATCATCGGTTTCACCGGCGATTTTGCGGGGGGAACCAATGTAGCAGGCCTGGCGGTTGCCTATAACATGATGAATGATACTACCGGCGTTTACTTCAGTAAGAACCGGATTGGTGCAAAGGATGCTGCAAAAGGTACGTCTGTTTCTTTGGATGCCCAAAATGATGCCTATGCATTAGCTTTTTCCCTTGGGGCGGCGGCAAGCTATAAGGATACAGGAACCGTGGCAGCTCACGGTAATTTCGGTGTGAACCGGGGCGTTAACAATACAGTGGCGGTGATCGGTGAGGACAAGGATGGTAAAAAGGCCGGAACCGCGTCGGAACGGGATGTCATCCTTGATGTGGCTTCCCTGCAGGTGAATGCTGCTGATAAGACCACCAAGACCAGCATCGCCGGAGACGTGAATCTGGCCCTGAACGAAGCCAGCTTAGCCCTGGGAGTAGGTGTTGCCCTGACGGATATCGGTGTGAAAGCTGATAACAATACAAAGAGCGAAAAGGCACGCGCCGAAATTAACAATGCGGATATCACAACTGTCAAAAATGGCAGCAAAGCGCCTGTTATCAGCGCAAAGACTACCAATACATCCAGCGCCACTACTACCGCCGTGGGGATCGGTATTACGAAAAAATCACTTGTGGGCAGTCAGATTATACTGGCAGACACGGAAACGAACAAATTGACTACGGCAGGCCTGCACGATACCGTTATTGATAAGGGCAATGATACCGGCAGCAAGGCGGCCGGCGTAACCGTGCATGCGGATAGTAAATCTGAAGTGGGGGCCGGTGCGGCAGCTGTACAGATAAGCGGATCGGATACGTTCCTGACCGGCATTGTGGCTGTGGGCAGAAACCGTGTCCGGGATACTACGAAGGCGGATGTTTCTTATGCCAAAAAACCGGATGCTGTTTCCCTTAATGCAGGGAACCTGAGTATCGGCGCATCCTCCTCCAGTTCCATTATGAGTGTGGCGGCAGGCGCTTCCGTAACGGCTAAAGGCATAGCTGCCATAGGCGGTTCCGGCAGTTATAACGCAGTGGAGAATAATGTCAGCGCCCTGCTGCATAACGCAAATGTAAAGAGCAAAGGGAACGTAGGTGTAGTAGCCCTGAGCGACGATGCCATCACCAACTACGCAGGGATTGCGAATGTGGCAGTCGGCGGAACAGGGGCTTCTGCAGCCATTGGCGTAACCGTGTCGAACAATACGGTCAGCGGCAAAACGGAGGCCCTGATCAGCAATAGTACTGTAGTAGCAGAAGGCAGCAACGATGACGACAAGGTCATCAGGACAAAGAGCAAACTGAAACAGAATACAAAAAATGATGCTTACCTGATTGACGGCGCCGTGACAACCAATACCTGGAAGAGCAGCAAACTGCAGACAGGCCGGATGGAAGAGAAAAAGACCGGCGTGGTGGTAGATTCCTCCGCGACCCATTCCATTGCCTCGGTTATGGCCAACGGCGGCGTGGCGGTAGCAACGGCCGGGAGTGTGATGGCAGGAGCCTTAGCCGGTATCGTCAACCTGAATTACATCAGCGGCGCGACCACTGCGAAAGTCCTGGATTCCCGGATTAATACCGAATCTGTCCGCAGCGACGTACATGTTCATGCGGCGGACTACAGCAACGTGGCGGAACTTAGCGGGACGGCGGCCTTTGGTTTTAGCGAAAAGGCTACCGGTACGGTCGGCTTCACCGGTACCACCAATTCGGTGGACCGTGTTACGGCGGCCGGTATTTCCACGTCGTCGACTAAATGGAACGAAGAAAGTAAACAGTATGAAATCCGCGATACCGACAAAACTAAAAATTTGGTCTATGCCAATAACTTCTCCGTCACCGCCGACGCAAAGCAGGCTATGTCCGGCCTTAATGTGACCGGCGCTTTAGCTCTCAGTTCAACAGGTTCCTTTGAAACAGGCGACAATTGGAATACGAATACCATGGAAAGTTCTACCGTTGCCACGGTGACCAATACGACTGTCCGGTTCCGGGATACAGCCAGGGTGGAGGCGGTCCATGAAGACCGCACCTATAACATGAACGTGGCGGCAGGTTTGGCAATTGCGGCTGATGTAAAGGATGGTGTGACTGGTTCCCTCAATGTGGGTGTAGGGAAAGTTAATGAAAAATCCGTAGTGACAGCCAATGTGGAAAACAGCAAACTGGAGGGGACGGATCCCGATAAGTCGTCCCTGTCTGTAAAGGCGGACAATGCTTCCAGCCTGGACACTACCCTGGTTTCCGTCGGCGTGGCGGTATCCTTGCTTGGCTTCGGTGTAGCCTCCAGTGTATCGCTCAACAACCTGAATTCCAATGTGACCAGTCGGATCGCCGGCAGCGAACTGACGGCGGGAACCATGGCTTTAGATACGAAGAATACCATTTTTATCATGGATAAGGTTGGTACAGGCGGTGGAGGCGGTTCTCTCGGCGTCGGCGTGGGGGTCGATACCATTACCATTAACGATATGGTCAGTACCGTGATTAATAACAGTACCCTGAAAGCAAAGAAAAAGATGACCGTGGGCACCGGGGCAGAGCGGATGGTAGACGGTAATGTCACCGGCGCAGGTCTTGGCATTGGCGAAGTTGCGGTTAATGTGCTTTCCGTTACGGTAAACGGCGGGCTGCAGGATACAGAAAATGTGCAGGATGACCAGGGCGGCATCTATAACTCCGGCCAGACGGCGCAAACGGTGACGGATACGGTCAATACCTCGGTGTACCGTGATCTGTCCCAGAGCTTCCACGGCATGTCTGCAAGTGAAAAGAAAGAGATGCAGAAAAAAATCGAAACGGAAGCCAAGCGAGAGGGAACCGCTAAGGGTACAGGCGTGCATGCCTATGTATTAGACAATTCGAAACTGGAAGTGTCAGACGGGGATTTGTCCATTCTTAACCAGGAATTCAATGACGGGGATCTGGTAGGCGGCAGCTATGGTTTGGGAGGCCTCTCAGTCAACGTACCGGATGCTACATTCCGCCTGAACCTGCAGAATGACATCCTTGTAAAAGAATCCGAACTGACTGCCAACAGTGTGAATCTGTCTGCCCGGCATGGGAACCTGAAAGATACGACAGACGGAATCAAGGCCTACACCTATCAGGCAAATCTGAGTGTGGCGGGCATAGGTACAGGTAATTCAAGCATTATTACTAAAGGCACGACCGGCGTGCAGACGCAGTCGGCTAATCTGACGGCCAGAAACGGCAATCTGACCCTGGAATCCCTGGACACTTTGAAAGGACGTTCAAAAATGATAGGCGTCACTGCGGGTCTTGGGATTGGCGTAGGCGTCAGCGTGGCCCGGTTCGAGAACCTGTCAGCTAATAATATAACCGTCACCGGCGAGAGCGAGTTAACGGCAAAGAAAGAAGATAAAAACAGCAAGGATACGGAAAGAGAAGCTGCTACGATTCTGCTGAAGGCAAGCCGTACTGGTACCGTGGCCGCCAAATCCCTGGGCGTCGGCGTCGGCGTCGGGGAAGTGATCGTGAATAAGGGCCAGGCTATTGACAAGAGTATGGCCTCCGTATCCGTCATCCGCGGAAACAATTCTTTAACGGCGGACGATTTGCGCTTTGAAGCTGTCAACGCTCCGGTGCTGAAAGCGGAATCCGGCGGTACGGAAGTCGGCGGAATTGGGGTTTCTGTCATGAAAAGCGAGGCCCGGGCTGAGTCCAAAGCGACAGTTTGGGTAGCAGACGAGAACAGGCTGCTGGGCGACGAGGTACTGGCCCGGGCCGTCATCGGTAAAGAAGGCCAGCTCATGACCCACGCGGAGACCCACGGGACGAACGGGACCGTTATAGGCGTCAATCCCAATACAGCCGATGCCATAACCAAGACTTCTGCTACCGTGGATATAGGCTCGGCAATTTATAAAACTGCAAAAACGGGCAGTTCCGGTCAGGAGGCAGCGGTTACCAATCTTTCGCTCGTTTCCCAAAACTATGCCAGTCGCAAGACGATTGTAGGTAATACGACGATCGGCCTGGTTTTAGCCATAGGCATAGGCAACGCGGAAGCGACAGCCGAAGACAACAGCATGGCAGGAGCCTATGGCGGCGATGTGAAGAACCTGAAGGTCAGAGCGGAAGGGAAGGGCAGGACGGATGGCCATGCGGACGGGGATAGCGGCGGAGTCTTTTCCTTTGCGGATCCTTCTATGGTGACGCTGAATACAATAAACCACAACGAGGCAAAACTGGGCGGAGTCTGGAATGTAACAGAGAGTGTCAGCGTGGAATCCTTTCAGGATACCACATCCAAAGGCTCGTCCCGGACAGGCGCCGGCGGCGTTATCAGTGTGAACTGGGCAAAATCGGACAACAATGTGACGGCGGACTCCAAAATCAAAGTGGAAGAAGACGCAATCCTGAATGCGGGCCAGTCCAGTATGAGGGCCTCCAACAGCATTACCACCGGGGCCTGGGAAAACGATAAATATAACAATCATGTTAACATCGGAGGGGTGATCAATGGTGTACCGGATACAAAGTCTACCTCTGTGGTGAAAGCAGAAGCCGAGATTGCTGTTGAAGAACGCAGCAGGGTGACCACATCGCTGGGACAGGAATATAACGCCCATAATACCATGGCTCTTTCCAACCAGGTGGAAGGAAAAGGCGGCGGCGCATTGGAATTCTTTGGCGTACATAGCATCAATAAGACCACGGATTCCAGTAAGATCACAGTGGGGAAAGGCTCTGTGCTGGAACAAAAGGGCGTGCCGGGAGAAAGCGGGGATCTGACGCTGATCACCATCGACAGCCTGGATTTGAATTCTTTGGCAGAATGCTGGATCGGTGGTTTAGCAGGGGTTACAAATACAAATGTGAAAAACGATGTAGAACGGAAGAATGAGATCGAAGTGAATGGAGCCCTTAGCAGCACAGGCGATGTCAACCTGTTCAGCGGAAACGGTACGCTTCGGATGACGACACAGGCGGAAAGCCATAACAATACCGTTATCCCGTTTTATACCGGACCGGATTTGAATTGCAACCTGAAAAATGTCAATGATGTACATGTGGGTGAAAGCGGAAGTGTCACTTCTTTCGGCGACATCAATATTTCGGCGGAAACCGGTTGGGAAACCTTGAAAAAGCGTACGGTACGGGTAGCATGGCTCGCTTGGCCTGGGGATCCGGATGTGAAGGACATTCTTACCAACTCACCGGGCAAGACTGATATTGTAGAAAGTAACATTAATTATGTGAAGGTGGACGGCTCGCTGACAGCGGGAAACGCCAGGAAACTGGATATTACCGTTACCGGGAGCGCTGTGCCGGATACCGGAGGCGCCTATACCCCCGTCACAACCCAGACCCCGTTGGCTATCAAGGTTGATTCCACCGGGGTGGCGCTGACCGAAAAGGATATTAAAACCGGGAATATGGATTACGCAACCCAGCTGGGCGCGCAGCTGGCCGCAGTCAATAAACTGATTGAGCAATACAGCGCCGAATCAAAAGAGGAACGGGAGAAGCACCTGGCATCCTATTTGGGTTATGTGCAGCAGCGTCAGCGTATTTTCGAGGAAATGGACAAGCGGGGCCTGTATGACTGGCAGACCGTGAACGGCCAGCTCGTGAAGATTTACCGCACCGAAGGCTATACCGTCCGGTATGTGGAGATTCCGGAAATCACAGCCAGCGGCGGGAATATTTCCGTTCAGACCAATACGCTGTACGGGAAAGGCAAGCTGGAGGCCAACGGCGCTCCGCAGATTACCGTTACCAACAACTCCAACGCCTATCTGAAGCTGGATGGCATCCAAATCGGCAAGTCCGGCGGCGCTATCCGCTTCCGGGGCACTGATATAACATCCAATGCAAAGATCAATGAGATGAACACAGGGAAAGGTTCGGAGGCGGCTTTTTCTACCTTGCGGAACGATTCAGCGTCCACCAGAGCCAGCGCCATTACTGTGACCAATGATAATAAGGCCGGGACTTCCGTACAGATGAAGGATTCCGCAGGGAAAACAGTATCTTACATTCCCATTACAGATGTAGCTGTAGCCGGGATTTTAAGTAACAGCACCGGCGATGTCCGCATCAGCAATGTCAGCGGATCCATCATTATCGGTTCCGGCACGGAAGACAATGCGGCCAATGTTATGGGACGTACGGTACAGATGATTGCCCGTGACAGTATATCTCAGGAGTTTATAAACGGCATTGTGAATATCGGCGGGGATCCCCGGGTACTGAATGCTACGGAGGTGGAGAAGGCAAAGACTTCCGCCAAAGATGACGTTTCAGCCAATTCTAACAATAAAAAATTGAATTATGCAAAGACCCAGACGAACCTGAAAGAAACGCTTACCGATATTACCCAGGCTGGGCTGGGGCGCATCGCCGGGGATAATATTTATATCTCGGCAGCGGATATCAATGTGAACGGCCTGATCCAGAGCGGCTACAGCAAGTACGAGGCGGACATTGGCGAAATCAATCTCAGCAGCGTGACCGCTAAGAAGAACGAAGTGACGGTGCAGGGCCGGACCATGTATAAAGTGAACGACGGCGGCAAGGTTAAGTATGACGAAAACATCGGCGCTTTCAAGTATGTTGTGCAGGTATACTATGATCCGGCAGGCAAAAAGCTGGTAGTGGAAGATATTGATACGAAAGGCGGTCGTATTTACCTGACCGGGCGTATTTCCAGTACCGGCAACGGCAGGATCCTGGCGGCCAGCGGCGGAGCGGACATCTCTGTTACGAACAGGACGGGCCTGGATATGCAGGTAGGCAAGGTGCTGAATAATAATATTGAAGGCAAGATCACCATCACCGACCTGGCTAACGATACCTGGAAGGAATATACTACTTCCTCCACAAAGACAATCAATCACTACAGCCAGTTCGCGAATGACAGCGTCGCAGCGGAAAAGAATACGGAGATCGTGAACGGCATCGGGTTCAACAACGGCGCTACGCCAGGCGGCACCTATAAACTGAAGGAAGGCCTGCGCTATAACTGGAGTTATGGTCAAACAAACGGTAATACTATCGAATATCATGCTGTTTCGAAAAATCCTTTCTGGCAGAATCAACATACCTCTGTGAGTGAGATGAGCAAACTGGAAGCATCTGCCAAAATAATGGCTTTAGGAGGCACCGGCGAAAAGGAACTGGAACAGGGCGCTTTTATCGGGGAACTTGCCAATGACAGGGACGGCAAGATAGCCGCTACGAAGTTTGGCGGTCTGTATGAAAACAAAGTAAGCAGTGACGAACGAAAAGATTTTTATCAATGGAAAGAAAACGATGAAGCCTGGAGATTTTGGGCCACAACCGATTACCATATGACGTGGAAAAGGGATACCAACGCTACCCAGTCGTATACGTTCTCCCTGAAGGCAGACCGGGATATCGGTATTGGTTTCCTGGGGAAAGAAAACGGCAGCATTGCGTTGGTCAACACGGATACAGACCGTGGAAGCATAAATCTGGCAGGGGACGTCAAAAATAATGCGGCCGGGGCGGCTCTGCTCGTCAAGACAGGGGACAGCATCAACCAGAGCGGCGGAACGAGCCTGACTACGGGTAAGGCGCAACTGAAAGCCCGGCGTAACATTGAAAATATCCAAATTACCTCTCTGGGCAGCCGGACGTTGAACACCGACGGGAGGACCTATACCGCTTCAGACAATGTGGTACTTTACGCGGAGTCTGAACAGGGCGGAAATGTTGACGTAACGGCGGTGGGCGGTACCGTGGAAGGACAGGCTCTGCCGGGGAACGTGTCGGTACAGCTTCTGTCCAGCGGAAAGAATGCGGAAGGGAAGCTTGGCAACGTGTCGCTGAAAGCAGACGGGAACATTGTCTGGGACAGCGCCGGTAAAATGGTGAGCGGCCAGAAGATTACGCTGGAAAGCGTAAAGGGCAGTATTGGAGACAAAAAACATCCCATCCTGATAGCCGGTCCGGTAACTGACGATCTGACCGATCTGGCTTCAGCCGGTATATACGCTTCTGCGCAAAAGGATATTTATTTGCAACAGGATAAAAACGATATGCTGATTGGTTCCATCATTTCCCGGGAAGGGGACGTAGGGCTGACGGCAAAATACGGTCGTCTGCTGGACGCGCTGCCCCAGACTGAGGGAACCGATAACATGACGGAAAATGAACTGGTACGGAGCTGGATCGACGCCGGGCTGATCAAGAACACCGATGATTACGAAGGCGCGTACATTACCCGCCTGAAAAAGGATGCGGCGGAGTACGAGGCCCGGGTGAAGGAGCAGTTTGCCCTGTTCACTTCCGGTGAACGCGTCACCGATGCCATCAAAGAGATGTTTACCAAAAAGGATGGTTCCAAGTATGCAAGTGTGAATGAATTCCTGAAGGCGGACACGCAATATCAGGCGATTGTGGAAAAATACACCCATCCCACGTATACCTGGACAAAAGAACAACTGCTGTATGCAATCCGTAACGCCATCGTCAACAAGGAGAGCGGCGAGACCGCTGTGACCGAGAGTAAACAGGCCAACATTCAGGGGAAGAATGTGAACCTGTATGCCGCAAGCATCGGCAAAACCAGTGAAGGAAGCACGACCATACTGGTGAAAGATCTGGTTGGCAGTTCTGAAACGGCTGTTTCCAACCTGAAGAAGCTGGCATCGGCGGATGCAGCGGACGTAATCATGAAAGACGCCGCAGGTAATATCCTGTCCTTTGCCATAGACGATCAGGGAAAACAGGTTGTAACGGCCCGGGATACCCGGGGCAACACGGTAAATACAGATGGCAGGATCTATTCCTTTACCATCGGCCATCTGAATCCCATAGGCGTAAAGGCAACAGGGCGGATGGACGCCAAGGCATACAACGGAGAGATATTTATTGCAGGAAGAAGCGATGAAAAAGGCCAGTTCTCGCCCGTCAACGTGGGTACCGTTGAATCGGATAAGGAAGTACGCCTGTATGGTCGGCAAGGCATTTATAATGCTTATATTGCAACGATCAGCCCCAATATCTTAGCGAAAGACCTGATTGTGTACGGTGGTATCAAAGATATCGGCACCCAGGATAAATATCTGGGAGTGAAACTGTCCGGCGACCTGCTGACGGCGGCTGCGGACGGCAATGTGTTTATCAAAAATCTGAATGACCAGAGTCGGCTGTGGCTGGGTTCCCTGTATGCCGGGAATACTCTTGGCCTGGATTCCTATTATGGTTTCCTTGCCAGCAACAATCCGGATTACGCTACTGCCTATCTGAATGCAGGAAAACAAATAATTCTGTCTGCCGATCCGTTCATCGGAACAGTGGGAAGTACTCTTTTCGACAGTCCGCTGCGTATCCTTAACAGTGGAACACCCGTCAGCGTGACGGCTGAAAGCGCGAATATTCTGGGTGTAAACGGTTTGCGGGGAGAAGACGCTGTCCTGGTATTGGGCGAAAATAGTGTGTTCGGTGAGTTTAAGGCTGCCAGCAACGGTAACATTAAAGTAACAGGAGATATCGTGGCGGGGCGTAAAACGGGAGGAAAACTGTCCTTGCAAACCGGAAATGGTCATATTGAAGTATTCGGTAACCTGACATCCCGAAAGGGCGATATCGAACTCACCAGTAAAGCAGGTGACATTGAAGTGACAGGCGACATTGACGCCGGACGGGATATCACTCTCAAGACTGGGGCCCATGGTTTGCTTCTCCTGCACGATAATGATAATGAAGGCAACCGGGTAAATATCCATGCGAAACGTAATATTTCCATGCAGTCAGAGCATACGGGTATTGCCGTGTGGGGGAAAGTTACGGCGGATACAGGCGATGTTTCCGTCAGCACGAAGTATTCCTTTATTAATTATCGTGGCGATGTGAAAGCCGGTGGGAATGTAACAGCGGAAATGAAAGAAAGCGGGAACATAACATACACAGGGAACATCCAGGCAGGGAAGAGTATTACTGCTACTATCCTTGGAGGCGGAGATGTTTCATATACAGGGAATGTCACAACCGATGCAAAAACAGGCGGAGATATTACGGCTAAAATTGACGGTTACGGCGACATATCGTATGTAGGTACGACCAGTGCCGGCGGCAATATAGCAGCGGAAGTAGGCGGATGCGGTTCCATTACCTATACAGGCGATACCCAGTCCGGTGAAAATATTACGGCTTATATAACGGAAGACGGAAAAATCAGCTACAAAGGCGCAACAAAGGCAGATGGCAGTATCACCGGTATTGTGGCAGGAGACGGTTCTGTGGAGTACTTGGGGAATGTTCAGGCCGTACGTGATGTTACCGTCAAGACAAACAACGGCGATATTCTTTATGCGGGGGATGTGACTTCGAAAACCGGAAATGTTGTTGCGACTACCAATAGCGGTTCCATTAAATATTCCGGAAGCGTAAACGCCGGCGGGAATATTACCGGTACCGTAAACAGAAAAGGAGATGTCACATATGCAGGTGCGGTATCGGCCGGCGGGGAAGTGAATGCTGCCACCCGGGATGGCTGGATCGAGTATGGCGGTTCTGTGGAAGCAGGTGGTCGCCAGATCATTGCGGAAGCCGGGAACGGCTGGATCTGGTATAAAGGCGATGTGAAGACTGGCGGCAATGTAACTGCTTACATGAGGAACGGGAACATTGTCTATGCCAATTCTGTCGAAGCCCTCGGAAATGTGGAAGCATTGATCAGCCAAAGCGGGGATATCATCTATTTGGGAAAGGTAAAAGCGGGAAACAATGTAATCGCAAATACAAGCATAGGCGACATCTTATATGGAAGCGATGTAACAGCCGGTCGCAGTGTGATTACCCGTACCGGCTCCGGTTCCATTACGTATATGGGCAGAGTGACAGCGGGCAAGGACCTGCCGGAACAACTCCGTAACGGCTATGGAAAAGTTGCCTACTATGACCGTTACGGCCTGATCGGTTATGAAAAGGCGGACGGAACGACTGTGACTGTACGAAATGCGAAACCGGATGAAATTAAGTTCGCGGGTGTTCGGCAGTAAGCGGTTAAAGGAGTGTTGTTGCAGTTTGAAGTAATAGGGCCTCTCCTTGCGGGGAGGCTCTTTTGGTATGTTATGAAACCTTTGTGATTTTATATTCGGTGGCGTTTTTGTCCAAGCAAATTCAAAGAATATAATTATCGAAGAATTTACCATAGTTTTGTTTTTCTTTTTCTGTTATAATAACAATAATAAAGTGAATATATTCCAGATAATGTTGAAAGCAATAAAAGGGTGGATTATTATGCAAAAATCCAGATGGACAACTAGGGAAGGCAAACGTTATTTTATTATTTCTCTGTCTGCCGCGTACATGGCGTTACCCGTTATGGCAGATGTGCTGCCCGGTGATGTGACGGCCGTTTTGCCGGAGATTTCTGTTGCTTGTGCGGCGCCATCGTCGTCTGCAACTCAGCCTTCGATTACGCCTGAACAGGAAGCAATCGTGCAACGCAATGACCCCGGCGCCCAGCTGAACCAGGCCCGGGAATACATGGAGCGCCAACGTGTCATTCAACAGATGGAAGACGACCAGAAAAAAAAGAAGGCGCAGGTGGAAACCGGTGTAAAAGCACCGGAGGAGGCTGCCGCGTCCATTACCTTTATCCTGACAAAAGTGGAGATAGATAAATCTGAAGTGTTGTCGGAAGCGGAGCTGCAGAACATTACGGCGCCCTATATCGGGAAAACCATATCGCTGTCAGATTTGCGTACCATTACCGGGGCTATCAACAACCTGTATACCGACAAAGGCTATATGATTTGTAAGGCGTATCTGCCGCCCCAGCGGATCCACGGGGGCGTGGTGCAGATCAAACTGATGGAAGGCAGGACCGGACTGGTGACCCTGCAGGGGCTGAAGCATACCCGGGAAAAATATGTGATGGCCCGCGTACCGCTGAAGCCCGGTACTGTTGCCAATACAACCGCTCTGAACAAAGAACTGCAGCGCTTTAACGGCACTAACGATGTGCAGCTGCGCATCCTGGTCCATGCGGGAAAGGAATCGGGGACCACGGATTATGAAATTGCGGCCTATGAGCCGAAACAGAATCAGAGTGTTACATTGTATCTGGATAACAACGGTTACGAGACATCGGGCCGTTTCCGCCAGGGACTGTTCTATAACATCCGCAGCCTGACCGGCTTGCGCGACAGCCTGCGGATGCACTATATGCACAGCCGGGGTACCAACATGTACGGGCTGGGCTATTCTGTTCCGGTCAGCAAGCTGGGCACCCGGCTGGAATTCGATTACAGCGGCAATACGACAAAGATCATCAAGGGCGAAGCAGAGTCGCTGGATATAAAAGGAAATTCTTCTTCCTTCGGGATCGCCATCCGGCATCCCCTGCGGGTGGATAATAAGCGCCGGGATGAGGTAGGGCTGCAGTACCTGAACCAGAAATCCAAAACCAAGTGGCGTATAGCTGACTACTGGACTGAAGACAAAAGGAATACCTTTATTCCGTATATTTCCTTTACCCATTACGGGGACAGCAGTATTTTGTACCATAAGCACAGCTTCCCCATTACTAGTTTTAAAAATACATCAAATGGTGAATGGGAACAAAATTCGAACTACATAAGCTACCAGCTTAACATGTTGTACCAGAAGAAGTACAAGCACGGGCAGATGTTTTCCGCCCGGCTGGACGGACAGCTGGCGAATAACAAGGACCGTTCTTCGGCAGACCGCTTCTATCTGGGCGGCGCCAACCGTGTGCGTGGCTATGAGGAAAGCTTTGGTGTCGGCGGTAACAAGGGTGTGGCCGTTGGTCTGACGTACCAGGTGCCACTGGATAAAAAACAGAGATACAACGTCTTCACCTTCTTTGATTATGGCTGGATTTCCAACAATGTTGACACGAATACCAGCAGCTATTCGGCCTATTCCACGGGTCTGGGGATTTCGGCGTCCTATAAGAACCTGTATGCCAGCGTGACCCTGGGGATCCCGCTGAAACGGGAGTTCGAATTTACCACAAAAAAGGTCAGCAGAACGCGGATTGATTTTGTTGCTTCCGCGACATTTTGAGGCGAAGAAGATTGCTTACTATGACCGTAATAATCTGATCGAAATTGTCAATGACAGTTCGGCTTCCCCTGCTAACGAAGAGGAAATTACGGCGGATAGCTGTATCCAAAGAGCCTTGCAGTGTAAAAGCTGCAAGGCATTTTTACAGCTTACTCATTGTATTTAGTAACTGTTTGTGATAACATATTAACGAGGTCACGGCCTTGCCATGACCTCTTTTGTAGTTAATTCAGGAAATCGGTTTTCATGAAAAAACGCTTACTGGAACGACTGGCTGCGGTAAAGGAACTGAAGGCCGTGGCGGCGTTGTATAAGAAGAGAAAAGGCTGTGTACTTTCAGGGCTGGACGGAACCGTCAAAGCCTTGTATTTGTGCGCCCTGATACAGGCCGTGAAGGCGAAAACACTGGTACTTCTGGTGTCCGGACGAGACGCGGTGAGGGAATATCGGCAGACGCTGGCTTATCTGTATCCGGAACTGCCGGTGCTGGAGTTTTATCCCACGAACCTTCCCCGGGTACAGGCGGACAGCCGGAACCTGGAAATCCAGGCGGGGAGAGCGGCGGCCCTGCGTTTGGTTGCCGGCGAAGAGCCGGGCGTTGTATTTGTTACGGCAGAAGCGTTGCTGCAGAAACTGCCCCGGCCGTCCGGGGTAACTGAAAACAGCCTGGAAATTTCCGTGGGCGCTACACTGGAACAGGGGCGGTTTATTGAAATGTTGGCCGCTATGGGCTATGAACGGGCCGATGAAGTGGATACGATCGGGCAGTTTTCGGTGCGGGGCGGTATCATCGACGTGTTCCCCCTGAACAGCCAGAATCCGGCACGTATCGAATGGTTTGATGCGGATATTGACGGCATCCGGTTTTACGATATCACTACCAAACGCTCTCTGACGAATACGGAAACACTGCGGATCGTACCCCTGCAGATGCAGGGAGCGGAAGAGGTGTTTGATGCATACCTGCGGGACTACGGTGCTGCGGATACACTGTTTGTGATGGATGAACCGGCGCAGCTAAAGGAGACGCTGGAGCATCTGTATAAAGAAGGACAATCATATAAGGAAGAACTCTGGCCGCCGGACGAAATCTGGACTATGGAAGAAAAACAGCCGGCCGTGACGATTTCCGCATTGGATACAAACTACTTTAATGAATTCGAACATATGCAGGTGCCGGTGCGCCGGGTCACATCCTATAACCGCAGTATTGAGCGGTTGATTGAAGATTTGCAGAGCCTTCTGGCGGAAGGCATCCAGCCCTATATTATGATGAGCACGGTGCTGAAGGCCCGGGGTATCACGGAAAGCCTGAGGCAGCGGGGAATCCCGTCCGTCTGTCTGGCGGACGGGGCGGAAGACGCTGAAAAAGTGAATGTGGGTTTTGGAGAACTGTTCAACGGTTTCCGGTTCTGGAATGAAAACTGGCTGCTGCTGACGGAAAACGATATATACGGATTGCAGCGTCGCCGCCGTTTCAAGTCAAAGCATAAGGGAGCGAAACTCCAATACTTTACCGATATTAAAGGCGGCGATTATGTGGTGCATGATGTGCACGGCATCGGTCGCTATATCGGTGTGGAAACCATGTTGGTAGATGGCATGCATCGGGATTATCTGCTGTTGCAGTATGCAGGCAGCGACCGGCTGTATGTTCCGGTAGACCAGGTCGGACTTCTGCACAAATATGTGGGCAGCGAGGGCATCACGCCTAAGCTTTCCAAAATGGGCGGCGCCGACTGGAAACGCATGAAGACCAAAGCTTCCACGGCTATAACCCAGCTGGCAGAGGAGCTGATCCGTCTTTATGCCCTGCGGAAAATAACCAACGGCTATGCCTATGGGGCGGACACGGATCTGCAGCGTGAGTTTGAGGAACGCTTCCCCTTTGAGGAAACGCCGGACCAGATGAAGGCCATTGCCGAAATTAAGGCGGATATGGAAAAACCCATACCGATGGACCGGCTGCTGTGCGGCGACGTGGGTTACGGCAAGACGGAAGTGGCCCTGAGGGCAGCTTTTAAAGCGGTAATGGACGGAAAACAGGCGGCCCTGCTTGTTCCCACCACGGTACTGGCGCAGCAGCATCTGCTCACCTGTCGGGAACGACTGGAACCCTTTGGGGTTCGAATCGCTATGGTCAGCCGTTTTGTTTCCAATAAAGAAATTAAGCAGACGCTTAAAAAACTGGAGCAGGGTGATATTGATATCGTAATCGGTACCCACCGGCTGCTGCAGGCTGATGTGATGTTCCATGACCTGGGGCTTTTGATCATTGATGAAGAACAACGCTTCGGCGTGGCCCAGAAGGAAAAAATCAAACAGTGGAAACAGGGTATCGATGTGCTGGCTCTATCTGCTACGCCTATTCCCCGAACGCTGCATATGGCTTTGGTCAGCAGCCGGGATATGAGTCTCATCGAGTCGCCGCCGGAGGATCGTCTGCCGGTGGAAACCTATGTGGCGGAATATGACGAGGGCATGATTAAGGAGGCCCTGGAGCGGGAGCTGCGCCGGGGCGGCCGGATCTATTACATTCATAACCGTGTCAGCGGTCTTCCGCTGATTGCGGAACGGCTGCAACGGCTGGTGCCGGGCATCAATGTGCGCATCGGTCATGGGCAGATGAGTGAAGACAGGCTGGAAGACGCCATGATGTCTTTCTATGAAGGAAGTTGCGATGTGCTGCTGTGTACTACGATTGTGGAAAACGGACTGGACGTGCCCCTGGCCAATACGATCATCGTGGACGGTGCGGAGAATTTCGGTCTGTCTCAGTTGTACCAGATGCGGGGGCGGGTAGGGCGTTCTTCCCGTCTTGCCTATGCTTACTTTATGTACAGGAAGAACAAATCCCTCAGCGAGGTAGCGGCCAAGCGGCTGCAGGCCATCCGTGATTTTACGGAACTGGGGGCGGGTTTTAAAATTGCCATGCGGGACCTGGAGATCCGGGGCGCCGGTAATCTGCTGGGGCCTCAGCAGCATGGTTATATTGCCGGAATCGGATTTGCCGCCTACTGCGATCTGCTGGAGCAGACTATCAAACGGCTCCAGAACGGATCCCTGAATATGGAACGGGAACCGGATCCGATTCTGGAAATTCCGTTGAATGCCTATATCCCGGATTCCTATATTGCCAATCCCCGGTACAAGCTGGAATTGTACCGCCGTTTTGTAGATCTGGCCTGGGGGGAAGAAGAGGACCTGATGGATGAGATCATCGACCGTTTCGGAACCCCGCCGGAAGAGGTGGAACTGTTGTGGCGTCTGGCCAAAGTCCGAGCGGTATGCCGTAAACTGAAGATCCGCCGGATCAATGTGCGGGCCGGAATGATTCGCATCACTTTTGCAGAGCATTCAGAGGTGAACGGAAATGCGTTGGTGAAGATGGCGGAAAAGAACAGACGGTATATGAAGCTGGAACCCGGCAGGGAAATGGCGCTTTTGTTCCGGACGTCTTCGCTGGAAATCGAACCGCTGGACTGGCTTGAAAAGAATCTGGTAAAACTGATAAAATAGAGGAGACGAATTAATCAGCGTTTCCTAAAGCTGTAATAGGAGTCGTAAAAATGGGTAAGGATAAATTTCTGAAAGGAGCCTTGATTTTAACCGTAGCCGGGTTAATGGTTAAAGTCATCGGCTCGGTGAACCGTATCCTGCTGTCCCGTTTATTGGGAGGCGAAGGGATCGGTTTATATCAGATGGCTTATCCCATTTATCTGCTGATGCTTTCGGTCTGCTCGGCTGGCGTGCCGGTGGCGGTTTCCATTATTGTGGCGGAAAAGGTGGCCAAAAACGATTACGCCCAGGCTCACCGGATTTTTAAAGTCACGCTGGGTTTGATGGCAGTATTCGGTCTGTTTTTTGCCCTGACGTTGTACGGGTTGGCCGGTTTTCTCGTCAGCACTGGCTGGATTCGTGATGGCAGGGCCTATTATGCACTGGTGGTATTGACACCGGCGGTCTTCTTTTCCAGCATTCTGGCCAGTTTTCGGGGTTATTTCCAGGGTTATCAGATGATGACCCCGCCGGCGGTATCTCAGATTTTGGAGCAACTGGTACGGGTGCTGGTCATGATCGGCCTGGCTTATTTACTGCTTCCCCGGGGACTGGAGTACGCTGCGGCCGGCGCAGCTTTCGGTGCGGTGCCCGGCGGGCTGACAGGACTTCTTGTGCTCACCTGGTTTTACCGAAAAGCACGTAAGGAGTGGAAACGAAAAATCGAAGAGCAGACGGAAACGGTTGCTGAAAGCGTAGGATCTATCGCCCGCCGGCTGGTATTGCTGGCCATTCCTGTTTCCTGTGCCAACCTGCTGATACCGGTGACCAGCAGTATCGATATGCTGCTGGTCCCGAACGGATTGGGGCGTGCCGGCTTTGGAGTGGAAGCGGCCACTACACTGTTTGGTTATCTTACCGGCATGGCTCAGCCTCTTCTGATGATGGCCACAATTCCCACCCTGTCGCTGGCAGCCAGTCTGGTACCGGCGGTTTCGGAAGCCTGTACGCTGCGGTTGTCGGATGAAATTTTACGTAAAACGGAATCCGCTTTTAAAATATGTATGCTGGTGGTGGCTCCGGCTTCCGTAGGGATGTGGGCGCTGTCAGGTCCCATATCCGGCACGTTATACGGTACGATGAAGGCGGCACCCGTGATTGCCCATCTGGCTCCTTCCATTGCCTGCCTGGGAATTTTTCAGGTTACTACGGGGGCGCTGCAGGGCATCGGCAAAACGGCGATTCCCATGTGGAACATGTTATTTGGCGCCGTGGTGAAAGCGGTTGCAGTCTGGCAGCTGACATCGGTAGCGGCCTTCCATATTCTGGGTGCAGCCTGGGCCTCGAATCTGAATTTTGCGCTGGTGGCAGCAATCAATATCTTTTTCCTGTATCGGAACGGGATCCCGTTTCCGGTCAGGGACAGCCTGAAGATTCTGTTGGCTTCCCTGTGTATGGGACTGGCAGGGAAAATGGCTGCTCTGTTCTTTATGGATAAGGGAAGCATTGTTGTTGCTTTGCTTGCCGGCATGGCTGTATCCGTTTTGGTTTATGGAACGGCGGTCATGCTTTTGGGCTGTATGACCCGGGAAGAGGCGGCGCAGCTGCCGGTAATCGGGAAAATAATTCGGAAGTTTTGGAAATGATAAGCAACAGTACGGAGGGTGTGTACATGGGAACGGAACATAAAGCCGGCTTTGAAAACAGTAGAATGAAAGGCTCGCTGACGATCGTGGGCCTGGGACCGGGAGCGGCCGGTCATCTGTCTCTGGAAACGTTAAAACTTTTGGAGGAACGCTTTGTAATCCTCCGTACGGAGATACATCCGACCGTTGCGGAACTGAAACGCCGTGGCATTTCATATATTTCCTGTGACACCTGGTATGAAAAGGGAGCAACGTTTGAAGACGTATATGATAACATTTCTTCCTTTGTTATCGAACAGGCCGAAGACAAAGATGTGGTTTATGCAGTTCCCGGCAGTCCGCTGGTTGCGGAGCGGACAGTTGTGTTGTTGCGGAACAAAGCAGAGAAATTCGGTATACCTCTGACTGTTAAGCCTGCCATGAGTTTTCTGGATCTGGCGTATGTAAAACTGGGCATTGATCCTATCGACGGTCTGCGGATCGTCGATGCGCAGGAGTTTTCGGCTTTGGCGGATGCAGGCCGGTATCCCCTGATGGTGACGCAGGTTTATAATAAGATGGTAGCTTCTGACATGAAGCTATCCCTGATGGACGTTTTGCCGGACGAAACGGAACTGTATTTTCTCCGCAATCTGGGACTGGACGATGAAATCTGCCGGAAAATACCGCTCTTTGAGATTGACAGGCAGCCTGAAATCGACCACCTGACCAGCGTGTTTATTCCCCGTCAGCCGGAGGAGACGCTGCAATCGATGCTGCAAAATGCGAAAGATGAAAATGAAACCGCCGGATATTGGGAACGTTTCCCGCTGTTAAAGCGCAAAACGGCGTTTGATGTGCGCCCTCTGGCAGATGTGATGCAGGTGCTTCGCGAACCGGGAGGTTGTCCCTGGGACAGGGAACAGGATTTTGACACGATTCGTGCCAATCTGATTGAAGAATGCTATGAGTTTCTGGAAGCTGTGGATGACAAGGATACCCACGGCATGGAAGAAGAACTGGGGGATATCCTGATGCAGGTAGTATTCCATGCCCGTATGGCAGAAGAAAAGGGAATGTTTACGTTGCAGGATGTCATTGACGGCGTGACGGATAAACTGATTGAGCGTCATCCCCATGTATTCGGGACAGTTAAAGTAGCCAACAGCGATGAAGTCCTGACCAACTGGGAAGCCATCAAACTGCAGGAAAAACCGGAACGGGAGCGGGTGCTGGACGGTATCTATAAAGGGTTGCCTTCCCTGCTGCGGGCCCATAAAATTCAGAAACGGGTTGCCAAGGTGGGGTTTGACTGGACGGAAACGGACGATGTAAAGAAAAAAGTATTGGAAGAGTGGGAAGAGTTTAATGAGGCTGCCGCCCGACAGAATCAGGATGACATGGAAAAGGAATTGGGGGACCTGTATTTTTCCCTTGTAAACTTTGCCCGCCATCTCGGGTTGGAAAGCGAGACTGCGTTAAATCGTTGTAACAACCGTTTTGTAACACGCTTTGAACATGTGGAGGACCGGGTGACGGAATCGGGGAAAGAATGGAATGCGTATTCCCTGGAAGAATTAGACCGGTTCTGGGACGAGGCCAAGGAAGCAGAAGAGTAATTGCTTTCTGTAATACAGCAACTTTCTAAGAGGGGAGTATACGGTATGACCACTCACGACAGAGAAAAAAAGAGCCGTGTGGCAAGAGACTTCCGGCGGGTTCTGATTGTGTTGGTGATTATATTTGTGGCGATTTTGGGACGGCAGGAATATAAAATTCACCAGATTCAGAAAGAAACGGATGCGACCCGGAAGCGCGTCGAAGAACTGCAGAAAGTGCAGGCTGATCTGGAGGCGGAACGCAAGCGGCTATCCGACCCAAAATATATTGAAAAGCTGGCCCGTGAAGATCATAACTATGTAAAGAAGGATGAGGTCCCGATTTTTATCGTCAAGGATAAAGAAGGGCAGAACGGAAAAGCGGATACGGACGCCCAAAAAGACAAGAACACAAAGACGGGAAACAATGAAAAAAAGGCTGAAAATTAGCATTCATATTGACACTGGTTCTTTTCTGGTGGTAAAATTATACAGTCGTATTTTTAGAGCAGGAGGTTTTTTTGTTTTATGGCAATTGAAATTGGAGCTGTCGTAGAAGGTGAAGTAACCGGTATTACGAATTTTGGTGCGTTTCTTCAGCTTCCCGAAGGGAAAGTCGGACTGATTCATATTTCCGAGGTATCCAATGTTTATGTTAAAGATATACACGATTTTTTAAAAGAGCATCAGAAGGTCAGAGCCAAGGTGCTCTCAATTGATGACCGCGGTAAAATTGCTCTTTCCCTGAAACAGGTCGAAGAAAAACCGGAAACTCCTGCCAGGCCAGCCAGAGCAAAAGAAACGCCTGTTGTGGAGAAACGGAGCCCCCGTCAGGTAGGTCCGTTATCTTTTGAAGATAAGCTGTCCAAATTTCTGAAGGACAGTGATGACCGGTTGCTGGATTTACGCAGAAATACGGAATCCAAGCGCGGTGGCCGTGGTGCGAGCCGTGATCGGTAAAAAACAGGCACTCAGGAAGGGTGCCTTTTTTGTTTTTTTAGCCGGCATCGCCGGTGTGCAGTCTGACCATTTGACAGGCAGCGGAATACGGGATAGTCATGAAAGAAACAGTGTTGGATAAAGTTCCCCGCATTTTGCGGGAAAAACTGGACCGTACAAAAAACTATGTGGCGGCAGTCAGCGGAGGTGCCGATTCTTTGGCCATGGCAGACGCACTGCAGCGTTGCGGGTTCCGTTTTACCGTATGTCATGTAGAACATGGAATCCGGGGCAGGGAGAGTCTGGAAGATGCCCGTTATGTAGAGGCGTTTTGCCGGAAAATGGGGATTGCGTTCTGTTGCAAGGCGGTTGATGCGCAGAAATTGCGGGAAAACGAAAAGATGTCCCTGGAGGATGCTGCTCGGCGTCTTCGGTATCAGGCGCTTTTCCAATGTGCGGAAGAAACAGGGGCGGACTTTATCCTTACGGCACATCAGAAAGACGACCAGGCAGAGACGTTTTTGCTTCGTCTGCTGCGAGGTTCGGGCACGCGCGGTCTGGGGGCAATCCGGTTTCAGCATGATGCGGTATTGCGTCCTCTTCTTTCCCTGACAGCTGCAGAATTGCGGCAGTATTGTACAGACAGGGGGATTGTCTGGCGGGAGGATTCGTCAAACGAAGACCTGCATTATATGCGTAACCGTATCCGAAGAGTCCTTCTTCCCATGCTGGAGGATAATTTTTCTTCTTCTGTTACGGATGTTTTATGCAGGACGGCTGAACATCTCCAGGTAGACGGGGACTATTTGGAAGAGTTGGCTGAAGAGGAGTTTAAAAGAAGATGGATGCGTCCGGCTGTCGCACAGAATGGTGTGCTTCTAGCTGATAACTGGGAAATCATTCCGAAAGCCCTGCGCTTCCGGGTGCTGCGCCGGTTCTGGAATGATTCGGGGGCCCCGGAGGAATTATCCGGAGCCAATCTCGAGGATTTGGAGCAGCTGATAGTGAATCGTTCCGGCGGTAAAAAAATTTTGCTGCCTGGCAGTTGGCAAGCATTGTATTCTTATGATAAACTAATATTATTCTCTGAAGATAATGCAAGGACTTTGAAGCAGGATGACGGCTGGAGCTGTGCAGTGGATTTGACGGGGCTTTCCGTCGGGCTGTCTGACGGCGGGAGCACAGGAATTGAAGAAATTCCGTTTCCGGATCACAGAGTGGCACAGATTTCTGTTATTAAAGAGAGGCCGGCATATCAGTACCGGACACAGATGGCGTACCCATTAGCCCGGCTGAAGTGTCTGGGAAATACGCTGGTGTTCCGCTACAGGAAGCCGGGAGACAGGATTCTTCCTTTAAAAGGAACCGGACATAAAACCCTGAAAAAGTATCTGATAGAGTGCAGGGTGCCTGTGGAGGACAGAAACCGGCTGGTGGTGGCGGCGGCAGGGAATGAAATCGTATGGATTCCCGGTCTGGCCAATGCCCGGTGGGAAGAACAGAACGGCAGTTCAGAAGTACCGGCCCGGGAACAGGGCTGGCTGTTTATAAATATTAAATAAGGATGGTGTCTGTTATGCATGAAGACATAAAAGCGGTTTTGATTACCGAAGAACAGATAAAACAGAGAGTACAGGAGATGGGGGAACAGCTTTCCAAAGAGTATGAAGGAAAACGGGTCATCATCATCTGTCTGCTGAAAGGGGCGGCTTACTTTGCCTGCGACCTGAGCCGGGCTATGTCCATACCGGTTCGGATGGAGTTTATGGTAGCGTCTTCCTACGGAAACAGCACGTCAACCTCTGGCAGTGTGGCGGTCCGGCTGGACGTGGCGGACGATATTGCAGGCATGCATGTCCTTCTGGTGGATGACATCATTGATACAGGTCTTACCTTTGCCAAAGTTAAGGCGCTGCTGGAAACCAAAAAACCGGCGTCGGTAAAAACCATTGCTATGTGCGACAAGGAAGAACGCAGGAAAAACGGTATGCATGCGGATTATGTAGGGTTTACTATTCCGGATGAGTTCGTAGTGGGGTATGGCCTGGACTATGCAGGCGATTACCGCAATCTTCCTTTTATCGGTGTGTTGAAACCCGTGGTCTATGCCCGGACTTGATCCGGTGTACAGTTTTATAGATTTGTATTATTTGATTAAAATGGAAAGGAGGAAACGTTTTTGTTTAAGTTCTTTAAAAACGTTGCCTTTTATTTATTAATTGTTGTTGCAGCCATCTGGGTAATGGATCATTATTCGGCCGGCAACGCGAGTAAGACAGACATATCATATACGGCTTTTATGAAGCATGTACAGCAGGACGAGGTCCGGTCTGTTACGATCAGCGAGAACTCGATTACCGGAATGTTAAAAGACGGCAAAACCTTTACTACGGTTGCGCCCAATGATTCCACCCTGATTAGTACGCTTCGTTCCAGAGATGTGGAAATCAAAGCGGAACTGCCTCCCCAGACACCCTGGTGGGCAACCCTGCTGAGCACTCTTTTGCCTATGATTTTGGTTGTGGGCCTGTGGTTTATGCTGATGAACCAGAGCAGCGGCGGCAGCCGGATGATGAATTTCGGCAAGAGCAATGCCCGACGCTATGATGAGAGTAAGAATAAGATTACCTTCAAAGATGTAGCCGGTGCAGATGAAGCAAAACAGGAACTGCAGGAGGTTGTGGAATTTTTAAAGCATCCTCAGCGGTTTAATGCCCTGGGAGCCAAGATTCCCAAAGGCGTGTTGTTGTACGGTCCTCCCGGTACCGGTAAGACACTGCTGGCCCGGGCGGTGGCCGGTGAAGCTGGCGTTCCTTTCTTCAGTATTTCCGGTTCGGATTTTGTGGAAATGTTTGTAGGCGTCGGAGCTTCCCGTGTCCGTGATTTATTCGATCAGGCCAAAAAGAACGCACCCTGTATCGTATTTATCGATGAGATAGATGCCGTAGGACGTCAGCGCGGCGCCGGTGTGGGCGGCGGTCACGATGAAAGAGAACAGACGCTGAACCAGCTGCTGGTAGAGATGGATGGCTTCGGCATCAACGAAGGCATCATCATGCTTGCGGGAACGAATCGCCCGGATATACTGGACCATGCTTTATTGCGCCCCGGCCGGTTTGACCGGCAGATTGTCGTTGATCGTCCGGATATGCGGGGGAGGGAAGCGATTCTGAATGTACATGCCAAAGGCAAGCCCATGGCGCCCGATGTGGATATGGCTACCATTGCCAAACAGACAACCGGTTTTACTGGAGCGGATCTTGCAAACCTGGTCAATGAGGCAGCGCTGCTGACTGCCCGCCGCAATGCGCCTATGATTGATATGAAAGCCATGAATGAAGCGGCGGAGCGGGTAGTAATGGGACCGGAACGCCGCAGCCATCTTGTGAGCGACCCGGAGAAAAAGCTGACAGCATATCATGAAACCGGGCATACTCTGATCGGACTGCTTCACAATGATGTGAGCGTTGTACATAAGGTTACAATCATACCGCGGGGCCGTGCCGGCGGTTATACGATGAGCCTGCCCAAGGAAGACCGGAATTACCAGACAAAATCGGAAATGCTGGATGAATTGCAGATGCTGCTGGGCGGACGTGTGGCCGAAGCCATTGTCCTGAAAGATATTTCCAGTGGCGCCAGCAGTGATTTGCAGCGTGCAACCGCGCTGGCGAGAAAAATGGTCTGCCAGTACGGTATGAGCGACCGTCTGGGTTCCATGACTTTTGGGCATCCGGAAGAGGAAGTGTTTCTGGGCAGAGATATCGCCCGGGAACGGTACAGTAATGAAGTGGCGGCTGTTATTGATGAGGAAGTACGCCGCCTGATGGATGAAGCCTACAAAGGCGCGGAAAAGCTTTTGCAGGAAAATATGGACAAGCTGGTGCTGATTGCGGAAACTCTTATGCAGAAAGAAACACTGGATGGGAGACAGTTGCAGGAACTGATGAATCAGGGATATCTGACAGAGGATGGCCCTGCTCTGCAGGCGGAAGATCAGTCTGCCGAAGGGATAGGATGACAGTCAGTCATAAGAAGCAACGCAAGAATGAATCAATGTGCATAGAGTATTATCAGTGTTTGCTAAATCAACATAAAATGCGGAGGCGTTGTCATGCGTGCCAAGATTCTGGGTTTGTTGCGTGAAAGGGTGCAGGAGCCGGTATCGGGAGAGGAAATTTCTGCAAAGCTGGGAGTTTCCCGTACGGCCGTCTGGAAACATATCCAGTCATTGAAAAATGTTGGATATGATATTGAGTCAGTTCCCAAGAAGGGTTATATTTTACATAAATCTCCCGATCTTCTGAGTCCGGAGGAAATCGTTGCCCATTTGGAAACCAAATGGGTAGGTCACCATGTTCATTATTTAAAAGAAGCCAGTTCCAGCAATGAAGTGGGAAAACGACTGGCAGATCAGGGCTGTGCTGACGGTTTGGTCGTGGTAGCGGAGGAACAGACCCGCGGTAAGGGACGACTGTCCCGGGGTTGGTTTTCTCCTATGGGCTGCGGGGTTTGGTGCAGCGTCGTTTTTCGGCCGCCGTTTATGCCTTCGGAAGCATCTAAATGTACCTTATTGGCGGCTGTTGCCGTTATCAAGGCAATCAACAAGTATAAAGGTGTCAATGCCAAAATCAAATGGCCCAACGATGTCCTGTTGGAAGGGAAAAAAATGGTAGGCATCCTGACGGAGATGAGCGCTGAATTTGGCAAGATCAACTATATCGTCATTGGCACAGGCATCAATACCAACGTGCCGAAATCTATGATTCCCGATGAACTGAAAGATTTGGCTATTTCCGTGGCGGATGTGGCCCGGGAACCGATTCAGCGCGTGCAAATTCTGGCTGATTACCTGAAGAATATGGAAGATTTGTATGAGACGGTCTTAAGAGAGGGGTTTGGGCCGGTGCTGGATGAGTGGAGAACGTATTCTGATACTATCGGGCAGGCGGTAAAGGTCATCGCACCGGATAAAACCTATTTCGGGACGGCTGTAGATATTGACAAAGAAGGCCTGCTGATTGTAAAAAAAGAGGATGGAACGATGGAGAAAGTTATAGCAGGCGATGTTTCCATCCGGCCTGCTGCGGCTAAAGGAAAACGGTACTCCTGATTTGCAGTATGGGAATCCCTTTATTTATTATGTCGGCTGTATAATGTAATTTGCAATTTTATAGCTGGTAAGGAGGCAACATATGTTACTGGTAATTGATGTAGGAAACACAAATACGGTGGCTGGTATTTATGACGGGAAAAAGCTGGTAGATAACTGGCGCTTTTCTTCGGACCGTTCCAAAACGGCTGATGAGTTTGGTATGTTTATGAACAGTATGCTGAACTTTTCCGGATTAAAGAAGGAGCAGGTAACGGACATTATCATTTCCAGCGTAGTTCCTCCGGTACTGGTTCCCCTGTGTCATATGTGTGAGCGGTATTTCAATATCAAACCGCTGGTGGTGGGCCAGGGTTTGAAAATTGGTCTGCAGCTTCGGTATGAGAATCCGAAAGAGATTGGCGCCGACCGTATTGTAAATGCCGTAGCTGCTTATGACAGATACGCACATCTGAAACGGCCGATGATTATTATTGATTTTGGTACTGCGACAACCTTTTGTGCTTTGCTGCCTACCGGAGAATATCTGGGCGGCGCCATCTGCCCCGGTATCGGTATTTCTTCGGAAGCACTCTTCCAGCGGACTGCAAAGCTTCCGCGTATTGAGCTGATTCCGCCGAAAAAAGCAATCTGTGGAAATACGGTAGACGCCATGCGTTCCGGTATCATGTTTGGCTATTATGGACTGATCAAAGAGATTGTGGCCCGGATGAAAGAAGAGCTGGGCGGTGACGCATTGGTCATTGCAACCGGTGGCTTTGGCAATACCATGGCCCAGGGTACGGACTGCATTGACGAAGTCGATCAGATGCTCACGCTGGAAGGACTACGCCTTATTTTTGAAAAGAACAAAAAATAGACGGAAGACCTGTTGCGGACGGGAAGAGAGCTTTCCGTCCGTATTTTTATCTTACCAAAGGCTTTGTAACTATTATGAGAATAGGAAATATAGAATTAGATGTACCGGTGGCATTAGCGCCTATGGCCGGCATCAGTGATCTGCCATACCGGGTCATCTGTCGTAAATTTGGCTGCGGGCTTACAGTATCGGAAATGGTCAGTGCCAAAGGGCTGTTATACAAAAATGAAAAGACCTTTGCCATGTTGCAGATTGATGAGGCGGAACGTCCCACGGCCATCCAGCTTTTCGGTTCGGTACCGGAAGAACTGGCAGAAGCTGCCAGAATTGTGGAAGCCCGGGGCGCAGATATTATCGACTTTAACATGGGATGCCCGGTGCCGAAAGTGGTTAATAACGGAGAAGGATCCGCCTTAATGAAGACCCCGGAACTGGCGGGGAGAATACTGGAAGCCATGGTCAAAGCGGTTCGGATTCCTGTAACGGTTAAGTTTCGTGCCGGGTGGGACGAAGAACATCGGAACGCGGTGGAAATTGCAAGGATTGCTGAGGACTCGGGCGTTGCGGCGGTGGCTGTTCATGGCAGGACCCGGGATCAGTTTTATATGGGAAAAGCTGACTGGGAAATCATACGCCGGGTAAAAGAGGCCGTGAAGGTCCCGGTATTTGGCAATGGGGACATTTTTACCTTGGAGGACGGTCTGCGCATGCGCCAGACTACTAATTGTGACGGACTGATGCTGGCGCGAGGCGCCTATGGGAACCCCTGGCTGTTTGCACAGTTGCGTGCGGCTTTGACCGGACAGAAAATACCCACAGTAACGTTGGAAGAAAAGCTGCAGCTGATTATTCACCATGCAACTGCTCTTGTGGCGTTTAAGGGCGAAAAGGTGGCCATACGGGAAATGCGAAGCCACGCGTCTGCCTATATTAAGGGGATGCCCCGGGCTTCCGAATACAGGGAAAAGTTTCATAAGCTTGAAACGTTGCAGGAAATGGTAGAACTGGTTCATGAGTATGGAGCGTTTTTAAAGGTAAAATAAAGGGTATTGAAGCAGTAAAAGGGTTGAATCAGAAGTTTTCTCTTAAATTTTATCGAAGCTTGATTGTGTTATTTCGTGCAATGTGATACAATACACATTCGGAAAAATATCGTTGCAGGTAAGCTTGTTTATGGACTCGGTGGGAACAAAGAATTCTGGAAAAAAGAAAACGGTGATCAGTATCAGCATCGGTTCTTCCAAACGAGATGCCCGGGGAAGTCTTCTTTTAGGGGATACGGAAGTTTCGCTGGAACGAAAAGGTACGGATGGCGATATGGAAAAGGCTGCCCAGTTGCTGCATTTCTATGATGGAAAAGTAGATGCGATGGGATTGGGTGGAACGGATTTGTATCTGGTAGCCGGGAATCGTCGGTATGTTTTTGCGGAATCTGCAAAGCTTCTGAAACAGGTTAACGATACGCCGGTGTTAGACGGCAGCGGTCTGAAAAACACGTTGGAACGGATGGCTATCCGGTATCTGGCAGATGCACATGTTATTGATTTTAACGGTAAAAATGTGCTGCTTGTCTGTGCGGTGGATCGTTTCGGAATGGCGGAAGCGCTGGCAGAACAGAATTGCAGATTGCTGTTTGGCGATATCATTTACGGTCTGGGCTGCAACATTCCTATTCGGAGTCTTGCGGCTTTGCGGCGTTGGGCGTCGGTACTCGTTCCCATCATTACCAGACTGCCGATTAAATGGATGTATCCCACGGGGAAAAAACAGGATTCCCATATTAGCAGACATCCCGAGTATTTTGCAGACAGTGATGTCATTGCAGGGGATTTTCTTTTTATTAAACGGTTTATGCCAGCCCGTCTTTCTGGGAAAACAATCATTACAAATACGGTAACTGCAGCAGACCGGCAAATGCTGCAAGATGCCGGTGTTAAAACATTGATTACGACCACACCTTGTCTGCAGGGGCGGAGTTTTGGCACGAATGTGCTGGAAGCTGCAATTGTGGCTGCTTCTGGCAGTAAAAAGGCGCTGCAGCCGGAAGAATACGAAGTGTTTATTAGAAAATATAAAATCATGCCATCGATAGAACATTTTCAGTAAGGAGCAGGAAAGAATGGAAAGATTTGCGTTTGTGCTGCACCCTCTTTCATTAGAGGATATGCAGATGGTATCGCCTATGGTCAGGTATGTTCCTGATTTCCTGCTGGAATATATTTTGAAACAGAAAAAACCGTTTACGGTATCGCACATTACCGGAGTAAAGAGTCCTCATGCGGAAGCAGAGGGCTGGTTTGTAGGCTGTCCGCTGACGGCGAAGCAGATGGTGGAACTGCCGGAAGAGTTTGTCATCGACCGGATTGTGGAAACCGGAAAGATTGCAGAAGAGCTGGGAGCAAAAATACTCGGACTGGGTGCTTTTACTTCCATCGTCGGTGATGCAGGAGTTACGATTGCGGAACGTCTGAATATTGCAGTAACGTCCGGAAACAGTTATACGGTTGCGACAGCATTGGAAGGAACACGGGAAGCTGCCCGTCTCATGGGGAAAGACCTGCGGGACGCGGAGGTGGCTATTGTCGGAGCCAGCGGCTCCATCGGTTCGGCCTGCGCCCGTATCCTGTCCCGTGAGGTGCGGCACATCAATCTCATTGCCAGGCGTATTGCGCCGCTGGAAGAACTGGCGCAGGAACTGAACGGGCACGGTGCTGCCACGTTTTCGGTCAGTTCTGATGTGAAGTCCTGCCTGCATAAGGCGGATGTGGTGATCGCCGTGACCAGCGCGGTGGACTTTATTATTGATCCTGCTGATTTGAAATCCGGCGCCGTAGTCTGTGACGTGGCCCGTCCCCGCAATGTGTCCCGGAATGTCTCGGCACAGCGGAACGATGTTCTGGTAATTGAAGGCGGTGTGATCCATGTTCCCGGCAATGTGGATTTTCATTTTAATTTTGGCTTTCCGCCTCAAACCTGTTTTGCCTGTATGGCGGAAACCATGATTCTTGCACTGGAAGGGCGATACGAGAATTTCACACTGGGAAGAAATCTGGTTCCGTCTCAGATTGATACTATTTCCGGTTTAGCTAAAAAACACGGTTTTACACTGGCCGGATTCCGCAACTTTGAACATGCGGTGACAAAGGAAATGATAGAAAGCATCAGAGAGAATGTAAAGCTTTAAGGGATACTGATGGAACAGGTATGCTCAATTGCCGGCAGAGGCGATTGCGGATGTATCAACGGTCCTTTATTATTTGACAAGGTGAATATAAAAAATTATAATATTAATTAACCGTTTTTGCGTACCCTGTATCGTTATTAAAGAATGATACTATAAATATAGTGTAACATTGGAGGAATAATCATGACATCAAAAGAAACCATATTGACTGCAGAAGGTCTTGCAAAACTGGAGGCCGAGCTGGAAGAGCTTCGCACTGTCAAGCGCCTGGAAAATGAGGAACGGCTCCATGAAGCGATTGCTCATGGCGATCTGAGTGAAAACTCCGAGTATGTTTCAGCGAAAGATGAGCAGGCCCGTATTGAAGGCCGTATCCTGGAACTGGAACAGATGGTCAATACGGCCAAAGTTATTGACAATACAAAAAAACGGAAAACGAAGGTTGAATTAGGCGCTACGGTGGATATTGAAGATCTCAGCCCGGATTTTGAAGAAGACCGTCTGCAATCATATACTGTAGTAGGTACCACGGAAGCGGATCCTTTTGCAGGAAAGATATCTAACGAGTCTCCTATTGGAGCTGCGATTATGGGCAAAAAGGTTGGTACGGTGGTAACAGTACGTACGCCGGTAGGGGATCATCAGTATAAAATTATTAAGATTAAATAATCAGGAGAAACAGCATGGCAGAAGAAAAGAAGAATGTTCAGGGGAAGCAGGCGCCGGCAGCAATGGATATTAATGAGCAGATGCAGAATCGCATTGATAAGATGCATAAGCTGGAAGAGCGTGGCATCCGCCCCTTCGGTCACCGGTTTGACTGGACGCATCACACTAAGGAAATTTATGAAAATGTTGAGAAGATGGAAGCGGACGGAACCGTTGTCAAGGCGGCCGGCCGTGTGATGGCAATTCGTGGTCATGGGAAAACCAGTTTCCTTGATTTGCAGGACAGCACCGGAAAGATTCAGCTGTACACCCGTAAAGACATACTGGGAGAAGATAATTATTCTCTGATAAAGCTGATGGATATTGGCGATATTATCGGTGTAACTGGCACGGTGTTCAAAACCCACATGGGCGAACCGTCCATCCGGGTTGAAAATCTGGAATTCCTGTCCAAGGCACTGAAACCATTTCCGGAGAAGTGGCACGGGCTGACGAATGTGGATTTGCGTTACCGGCAGCGGTATCTGGATCTGATTGTCAATCCGGATGTCAGAGATGTATTTATTAAACGTACTCAGATTATCAAGAGCATTCGTGAAATTTTGGATAACGAAGGTTATCTGGAAGTAGAGACTCCGGTTCTGAACACGATTTCCGGCGGCGCTACGGCCCGTCCTTTCATTACCTATCATAATGCACTGGATATTCAGCTGTATCTGCGTATTGCGACAGAACTGAATCTGAAACGGTTGATTGTCGGCGGTTTGGAGCGGGTATATGAGATTGGCCGGATTTTCAGAAATGAAGGCATCGATATCAAACACAATCCGGAGTTTACCAGTCTGGAACTGTATCAGGCTTATGGCGATATGGATTCCATGATGGATATTACCGAAAAGATCGTAACGGAAACGGCGCAGAAAGTTCTGGGAACGTTGCAGATCGTATACGAAGGACAGGATATCAACCTTGCCGGTCCCTGGCCGCGTATTACCATGATTGATGCTGTTAAGCAGTACAGCGGCAAAGACTTTAACGGTGTTACCGATTTGGCGGTAGCCCGTCAGATGGCAGACGATGCGCATGTTGAATATGAAGAATCCTGGGGCATTGGCAAAATCATCAATGCTTTCTTCGATGAATTTGTGGAAGACAAACTGATTCAGCCTACATTTATTTACAAATATCCGAAAGAAATCTCGCCGTTGGCTAAAAGCAGCGTAGAAGATCCGGAAATTACAGACCGGTTTGAGGGCTTTATTTATGGCCGTGAGATTTGCAATGGCTTTACGGAACTGAATGATCCGATCGACCAGCGGGAACGTTTTGTAAAACAGATGGAAGAGCGTGCTGCCGGTGACGAAGAAGCCGGCATGATGGACGAAGATTTCATTAATGCTCTGATGCATGGCCTGCCTCCGACAGGAGGACTGGGAATCGGCATCGATCGTCTGGTTATGTTCCTGACAGGCGCCGTTTCAATCCGCGATGTATTGCTGTTCCCGACCATGAAACCGCTGGCGCAGGAAAAAGCGCAGAGTGATGAGGACGAAGAGGATCACAAATAAAGTATGTGAAGAAGTTTAGTGTAACCTGAGACTGAATCGGAAAAGATTCCGGGTTTCAGCATTTAAAGAGAGGCGTAAGCCTCTCTTTTCTGCATTTTTCCAGGCCTTTTCGGTAATCGAAAGCATTAAAAGTAATGACTCTAAAAAACTTTTGATTTTTTTGAAAAAAGGTGTTGACAAAGGAAAAAAGAAGTGCTATTATAATCAAGTCGTCAGTTGACGGCAAGGAACCTTGAGAACTGAATAACGAACCAAATGAATGTGCGGGTCAGTCCCTTTTGGGACAGACCTAACGAAGTCAAAAA
>NZ_CADBFF010000014.1:0-66474 GCF_902793885.1 uncultured Succiniclasticum sp. | reverse complement strand
CGCCAGAAGTCGCTCTGTTTTGTTATGCCGTTTTGCAACTTCTTCCAATCCCAAATTTTCTCAATTTGGAGCTTGACTTTTAATAGTTAGTCTTTCAACTAAAATTTTATCAATTTCATCAAACAATTCATTTACAAGGCATGCTTCCGGAACTTTTTTAATAACCTGTCCTTTACGGAAGACAAGGCCTTCCCCTTTGCCGCCGGCAATGCCTACATCGGCTTCCCTGGCCTCGCCGGGACCGTTTACGATACAGCCCATGACTGCAACGCTGATGGGTTCCTTAATATCTGCCAGCCTTGCTTCCACAGCAGCTGCCAGTTTTTCCAGATCAATGCTGGTACGTCCGCAGGTCGGGCAGCTGATCAGTGTCGGGCCATACGAACGCAGGCCTAAGGATTTTAATATTTCAAAACCAACCTTCACCTCATTTACCGGATCACCGGTCAGTGAAACTCTGATTGTATCGCCAATGCCCTCTGCGAGTAATGTGCCGATTCCTACTGCAGATTTAATGATTCCGGAATTCACCGTACCGGCTTCCGTGATCCCCACATGTAACGGATAATCACACTGGGATGCCAGAAGTCTGTAAGCCGCCAGCGTAAGAGGAACGTCATGACATTTCAGGGATATCTTTATATTGCGATAATCCATCTCTTCCAGAATACGGATGTGCCTCCAGGCCGCTTCCACTAAAGCCTCTGCCGTGGGATGACCGTATGTTTCCAATAAGTCTTTCGGCAGAGAACCGGCATTTACGCCGATACGGATCGGAATGTTTTTCGGTTTGGCAGCTTCTACTACTGCTTTAACCTTTTCGGTTCCGCCGATATTACCGGGATTCAGTCGGAGTCCGTGTACGCCGGATTCAATGGCCTGCAGGGCGAGCCGGTAATCAAAATGGATGTCAGCAATGACTGGTATGGGGCTGCCTTGCACAATCTCTTTTAACGCCAGGGCTGCATCCATATCCGGTACCGCGCAGCGTATTATATCACAGCCGGCATCTGTCAGTTTATGAATTTGTTCCAGCGTAGCCTTGGCATCCTGGGTTTTGGTATTAGTCATAGATTGGACGGCGACAGGAGCATCTCCGCCAATCGCAACAGGTCCGACATAAATTTGCCGGGTAGTTCTACGTTTCATGGGTCACCTTCCAAATAAGTTTTACGGTTTATCATCGCGTCAGATCTTTAAACGTTGCAAAAATGGTAAGAGCCAGGATCATCGCCACACCGACTTTCTGGATATTCTGCATGGCTGTTTTCCCAAGCTTATGCCCGGTCACTGCTTCAATCAGCAGAATCAGAAAATGACCGCCATCCAGCGCAGGCAGTGGCAACAGGTTGATGATGGCCAGATTCAGACTCAGCATAGCCGTAAACTGCATAAGCCTGTCAAAACCTTTATGGGCCACTTCGCCGGCCATCTTTGCCACTCCCACCGGTCCGGAAAACTCCGCTTTGGTTTTTCCTGTCACCATATGGTACAGCGAAGCATACATGTTCTTAATAATATTCTTTGTGGCAGTTACAGAAGCAACAACAGCCTGTACAGGAGTAAGCCGGACATTCTTCAGCGAAGATACCACACCGATAAACGGCTTCCCTGTTTCCGGATTCACTCCGGGCGTCACTGTGATTGTCAGCTTTTCCGTATCCCTTTGAATTTCAAAAGGTATGGGCTGCATTCCGGAATCCGCAATGTTCTTCCGTATATCCAGCCATTCATGAACCGGTTTTCCGTTAATAGACAGGATCCGATCCCCTTCCTTTAAACCGCTTTGTTCCGCCGGATACCCTTCTATAATTTGCCCTAATACCGGTTTATTCTCCGGTACATCCATGCCAAAGGCGAGAAAGAGACCGAAAAAAATCAATACCGGCAAAAGTATATTCATCAGGGAACCGGCCAAAATCACCAGCATCCGTGACGAAACGGGTTTAGCATTAAAGCCACGCTCCGGATCGTCCGGATCGTCCGGATCCATTCCTGCTATTTTATTATAACCTCCTAACGGAAGCATGCGCAGCGAGTACAGGGTTTCGCCCTCCTGCTGCTGATAAATAGTAGGCCCAAATCCGATAGAGAATTCTTCCACCTTCATCCCTGTTAATTTGGCAGTGATGAAATGTCCGAATTCATGAACCGTAACTAAAACGCCAAACACAAAAATACAAGCCAATATCGTTAACAAAAGCAAATCTCCTTATTTATAAAAACCTGTTACGTATTCCCAGCTGCTGAAAATTCAGTCAGCATCGTATTCTCACGCTGTCATTATCTCAGTCATCCGTAGCCTTATAAAATCCGCCCGGGCAAAGAGTATCCTACTGATGCTGAATCAAAATCCTTGTCATTAAACGCACATTTTGATCAGTCTCTTCAATTTCATCCAGACAGGGATGCGGAATCAGAATATGGGAATTAACTACACGTCTTACAATATCCGGTATATCCAGGTATGCAATTTTTCCGTCCAAAAATGCCGTTACGCACTCTTCATTCGCCGCATTAAACGCGCAAGGCAGACTGCCGCCCGCTTTGCCGCATTCGATCGCAATCTGCAGGGACGGAAACGCTTCCCTGTCGGGGGCTTCAAAGGTCAGGGTACCGCATTTTATCAAATCAAGCCGGCCAAAGCTGCAATCATATCGTTGCGGATAGGAAAGCGCGTATTGAATCGGGAGCTTCATATCGGGAATGCCAAGCTGGGCAATCACGGCGCCGTCATTAAACTCTACCAGGGAATGGACAATGCTCTGCGGATGGATCACGACTTCAATCTTTTCATAGGGCATATTGAACAGCCAGTGGGCTTCCATTACCTCCAGACCCTTATTGGCCAATGTCGAACTGTCGATGGTAACCTTTTTCCCCATGCTCCAGTTGGGATGCTTCAGGCACTGCGCAAGCGTAACCTGTTTCAGTTCATCTTTTGTTTTTCCCCGGAACGGTCCGCCGGACGCAGTTAAAATCAGTTTTTTTACTTCACTGGACCTGTTTTCCGTTTCTGTAAATGTCAGACAGGGATGATACCCTCCGCGAAGGGACTGGAATATGGCACTGTGTTCGCTGTCTACAGGCAGCAGGTTCACGTGATTCTCCTTTACCGCCTCCATTACAATATGACCGGCAGCTACCAGGGTCTCCTTATTCGCAAGAGCTATATCCTTACCCGCGTTAATGGCCGCCAGTATCGGACGCAATCCTGCATATCCAACCATAGCGCCCAGTACGGTATCAACTTTTTCATACGTTGCGGCAGCAAGCAAACCTTCCTGTCCGCTTAAAATTTCGGTTTTCCCATGATATTGTTTCTGCAGTTTGTCAGCGGCTTTTTTATCTGTCAATACAGCCAGATCCGGATGATACAATTCAATCTGCTGCAGCATCAGGTCCACATTCCGGTGAGCCGCCAAAACACGAATCTTCAGTTGTTCCGGATTGGCAGCTGCTACTTCCAGCGTTTGCCGGCCAATGGAACCTGTACTTCCAAGCACAGAAATATTTTTCATTATGAACTCCTGTTGCGCCGATTATTCACCTGCATAAAGCAGGGCAATAATCAGCGTATATAGCGATTCTGACAATCTAAGGAAACACTGACTAATCAGCTTCTCCCTAAATCCCCATGAATTTCATTACATAATAGACGGCCGGTACTGCAAAAAGCAGACTGTCGAAACGGTCTAACACGCCGCCGTGGCCAGGGAAAAAATTACCAGAATCCTTAATCTCGAAGGAACGCTTCAGTATGGATTCAATCAAATCTCCTACCGGGGCAAAAAACGCTACTGTCAATCCCAGTATCAGCGCAGAAACCAGACCCGTATGTAAGCCGTGATATGCAATTCCCGCGGTTACCGCAATAGAAAAGACAAAGCCTGCCGCTGCGCCTTCCATGGATTTTTTAGGACTCACAGAACAAAACCGGTGTTTGCCCAGAGCCATGCCAAAAAAATACGCGAAGGTATCGCTGGCCCAGGTACCTAACAGTACCATCCACAAAGCCAGTTCTCCCTGGGAAAAAACAAATCCCAAAAACTGAAAACTGTTTGCGGAATAATCCCGCATGAGCGGAATATGTGCAAACAATAACCCTACATATAATAAGGCCATCAGCGAATTGGATACGTGCAGGGGCCAGTTCGTTTCGCCGCAGTTGCAATGCCGCCAGAGCCCTTCAATCAAAATGCCTAAGACCGCAAATGTCAAAACCGGTAAAAAGTATTCCGTTTTGCCAGCTCCCGCTGCAGCAACAAGCAGCATAGACGGAAGCAAGGACGTAAGCTTATACGTATGAACATCTTTGGATCCGGCCATCCTGGCATATTCTCTCCAGGCAGCCGCAGCCAAAATAAAAACAGCGGCAGCAAAAAACAATCCGCCCTTGGTTACCAGAAAAACAGCAATCGGAATCCCGACTATTGCCGTCACAATACGTTTTAACAAAATAATCCAACCTTTGTGTTATTTTTGGACAAGCCCGCCAAACCGGCGCTCCCGTTTCTGATATACTTTAATGGCTTCCACCAGCATATCCGGGGTAAAATCAGGCCAGAAAACCTGGGTCGTCCAAATTTCCGAATAGGCAATCTGCCATAATAAAAAATTGCTGACCCGCAGGTCCCCGCCTGTTCGGATCAATAAATCCGGTGACGGAAGCCCCTGGGAATATAAATTATTTTCAAATACGGAAGCATCAATGTCTTCAATCTTCAGGGAACCATCCGCAACCTGCTGTGCAATGGACCTGACCGCGTGCAAGATTTCCGCCTGTCCTCCGTAATTAATTGCAAGATTTAAAATAATTCCTGTATCGTTTTTTGTTTCTTCGATGGCATGATCCATCTTTTCTTTTACAACCTCAGGAAGCCCCTGTCTCGAACCCATGAAACGTACCTGAACATTGTTTTCCTTAAATTCCTCAATTTCAGAAGTAAGATACCGGCTTAACAGCTCCATAATAAAATGGACTTCCGTTACAGGACGTTTCCAGTTTTCTGTAGAAAAGGCGTACGCTGTAATCGCCTTAATACCCAAAGTGTCTGCAGCCCGTACAATCGTTTTAAGCGTCTCCGCACCCACTTTATGGCCCTGTGTACGAATCTTTCCCCGGGCTTTGGCCCAGCGTCCGTTACCGTCCATGATAATTGCGATATGCCGGGGAATATTATCCATATCCAGACCGTCAACATTCATGGTGACTTTGGCAGGCATGGAGCGGACAGGTTTTAAAAACAAAGAATTAAACATAAAATAACATCCTTGTACGTAAAGAAAAATGTGCCTCCCCTCCTGTCGGAACAGAAGGGGAGTTTTTTCAAGAAATTATTCCTGAGAAATAGCGCCAACCGGGCAGTTTGCTGCGCATGCGCCGCATTCTACACATTCGTCGGCAGTGATCTGGTATTTGCCTTCACCGTCTTCTTTCGGTGCGCCAACGGGGCAAGTGCTGGCACAAGTGCCGCAGCCTACGCAAGCGTCAGTATCAATTTTGTAAGCCATACTCGAGCACCTCCTTTCTCCTCTTCATAATAGTACTCAAAAGTATTTTATGATCAGCCAGCTCCTGCTGTCTGACAACATATTCTTCCCTAAGGCAATTCTCTATAGTATCATGCCGGTAAGCGGAAGAAATACGTACAACCTGATAATCCCAGCCAGACGCCGACAACAGTTTTTCTGCTTCATGCAGAGGCAGGGCTACAACATCCGGCATCGGTTACACTTCCATAATTTCTTTTTCTTTTGCCTCGATTACTTTGTCGATTTCTTTCATCATTTTATCCGTCAGTTTCTGTGCCTTGTCCTGACCGTCTTTCGAATCGTCTTCCGTAATCTCTTTCGCCTTTTCAGCCTTTTTGATACCTTCAATAATATCGCGGCGCATATTGCGAATACTTACGCGTGCTTCTTCTGTACGTTTATTGGCAGTTTTTACCAGTTCTTTTCTGCGTTCTTCTGTCAGCTGAGGCAGATTTAACCGAATGACAGACCCGTCAGTGTTGGGATTCAGCCCCAGGTCCGATGTCATAATTGCCTTGGATATGGCTTTGATCATAGTCTTCTCCCAGGGAGTGATTACGATCATGCGGGGTTCAGGTACGCCAATATTGGCAACCTGATTAATCGGAGTCGGAGTTCCGTAATAATCCACCGTAATTTTATTCAGCAGTGCCGGAGTTGCTCTTCCGGCCCGGAGACCCGCCAGATCTTCCCGAAGAAAAGAAATTGTTTTCTTCATTTTTTCTTCGTTGTTTGTTAAAAGTTCCTCAATTGTCGCCATAATCATTTACCTCCTACCGTTGTGCCGGTGACTGTTCCCAGTGCGGCTTTCAGGATATTACCCTGTTTTTCGATATTAAAAACTATAATCGGGATCTTATTATCCATACACAGGCTGATCGCCGTTGTATCCATCACGCTTAAATGTTTGTTGATAACATCAATATAATCAAGATAATCAAACTTCTTGGCTTCCGGATGAGTGGCGGGGTCTGCATCGTATACACCGTCTACCCCATTCTTTCCCATCAGGATGGCATCTGCTTCAATTTCAGCAGCCCGCAGCGCCGCTGTTGTATCTGTAGAAAAGTAAGGATTTCCGGTACCGGCCGCAAAAATGACCACCCGTTCCTTTTCCAGATGACGAACGGCCCTGCGACGAATATACGGCTCCGCGATCTGACGCATTTCAATGGCCGTCTGCACCCGTGTCGGTACACCAATCTGCTCCAGTGCATCCTGCAGCGCCAGTGAATTGATTACCGTAGCGAGCATTCCCATATAATCTGCTGTAGCACGGTCCATACCTTTATTTGCACCGGACAGGCCGCGCCAGATATTGCCGCCGCCGTTTACTACTGCGATTTCCAGTCCGTAGTCCAACACTTCCTTGATTTGCCTTGCAATGGAGTTTACAACATTCGGGTCAATTCCGAAGCCCTTTTCTCCCGCAAGTGCTTCCCCGCTTAACTTTAATACGATACGTTTGTATTTCAATTCATTCGCCACGCCGACACCCTCCTATTTCCTTTTTTGTCATATACGAACTAAATTCGGAAAGATGATACTTGCTGATAATTTCATATTATTATACCACATCTTGCGTTTTAGAAAAATAGCAGAACACAACAAATACCTCAGAAATTGTGAAAATTTGCTAACATTATTTTTGGATTATGTTTTTCCTCTTTTTCCCATCCTGAATTTTTTGCAGCCGGTCACAAAAAAAGACTGCAAAAAATTTGCAGTCTTTAATGATAAACGGATTATTTTTTAATGAAAGCAGCAACTTCATCTGCGAAGTTTTCCTGTTTCTTTTCAATGCCTTCGCCTAACTGGAAGCGGGCAAAACGGGCAACATCCGCATTCTTGGATTTCAGCAGCTTGCTGATGGTCAGGTCGCCGTCGCGGATAAATTCCTGGTCTACCAGGCAAACTTCCTTGTAGTATTTATTGATGCGTCCCATAACCATCTTGGCGATAATGTTTTCCGGTTTACCCTCGTTGCGGGCCTGTTCGGTCAGAATATCTTTTTCATGTTCCAGTTCGGAATCGGGAACTTCATTACGGTTTAAGAACTGGGGATTGGCTGCGGCAACCTGCATGGCAATATCCTTGCCCAGTTCAGCGTCGCCACCCTTCATATCAACCAGAACACCAATCTTGCCGCCGCCATGGATATAGCTGTACACTTTGCCTTCTGCGCTTTCGTAGCGGACAAAACGACGTACGGAAATGTTTTCGCCGATCTTGGCAATGGCTTCGGTAACAACATCTTTAACGGTCTTGCCTTCCATTTCGGAAGCCAGCAGCGCATCAACATCTGCCGGATTGGTTTTTACAATAAGTTCAGCAATGGATTTTGCCAGAGCCTGGAAGTTTTCATTTTTGCCTACAAAGTCGGTTTCGCAGTTAACTTCTACGATTGCGCCGGTTTTGCCGTCTTCGGTAACATATGCTACTACAGCGCCTTCTGCGGCAACACGACCGGCCTTTTTAGCAGCCTGGGAAAGACCCTTTTCACGCAGGAAGTCAATTGCTTTTTCCATATCGCCTTCCGTAGCTACCAGTGCCTTTTTGCAGTCCATCATACCTGCGCCGGTGCGTTCACGCAGTTCTTTTACAATTGCAGCAGTAATCTGTGCCATAGTTTCATCCTCCTGTATTTAAAAACAATATAGTATTTACCGGTTATAAATAAAGGGAACCGCAACGGGTTCCCTTCAAAATCATTACACTAAAGGTTCCCGGAACCGAAAACCAGTTGAAAATTATTCTGCGTCAGCAGCAGCTTCTTCAGCAGGTGCTTCTGCAGCTTCAGCGGTCTGCTGGCCCTGGCGTCCTTCCAGGACAGCATCAGCCATCTTGCTGGCCAGTAAACGTACGGCGCGGATTGCGTCATCGTTTGCCGGAATTACATAATCCACTTCATCCGGATCGCAGTTGGTATCAACCGTTGCTACGATAGGAATATTCAGCTTGCGGGCTTCCAGAACAGCAATGTGTTCTTTGCGGGGATCGACTACGAACAGGGCTGCCGGCAGTTTTTTCATCTCTTTGATGCCGCCCAGGTTCTTGTTCAGCTTTTCCATTTCATGACGCAGACCCAGCACTTCTTTTTTCGGCAGTACGTCGAACGTTCCGTCTTCTTCCATCTTTTCCAGCTGACGCAGACGGGCTACGCGCTTCTGAATGGTTTTGAAGTTGGTCATCATGCCGCCCAGCCAGCGTTCATTTACATAGTACTGGTTGCAACGGATCGCTTCTTCACGCATGGCTTCCTGCGCCTGCTTTTTGGTGCCGACGAACAGAATGTTGCCGCCGTTCTGCGCAGTCTCACGAATGAAGTTGTACGCTTCGTCAACTTTTTTAACGGTCTTCTGCAGATCAATGATGTAGATACCGTTACGTTCGGTGAAGATGTACTTCGCCATTTTGGGATTCCAGCGGCGGGTCTGATGACCGAAATGTACGCCGGCTTCCAGCAGCTGTTTCATGGAAATAATTGTGCTCATGTTTTTTTCCTCCTGTTTTTTCCTCCGCAGCCTTCTTTGTATTCGGGCTCACCGCTTGCGCGGACAGTACCCATCCGACTGCGTGTGTATTGAAACACTTGAAGTATTATAGCACAGTCGCTGCCATCAGGCAAGACTTTTTTAATAACATATCAAAATATTTTATTTTATGATTTCCAGCGTCTTTTTAATGTACTGTGCCATCTCTTCCGCTGCAATCACGTCTTTGTGCAGGATGGGCATCGATTCAAGGGCAGTAACCTGTGCAGGCACCGTACTTTCTGTTTCTTCCGCAAGCCGGTGCGCTGCTTCAAACGGATCGTTTTCATTTAATCCGGCCGCCTTGCCGATGCCTTCCAGAACCGTTTTGCAGAATTTAAAGGGACTGGCAGTAGACAGCACAACAATATAGCTGTCATCTCCGCTCAGCAGACGGTATTTTTCAGCAGCCCGCCAGGCCACAGCCGTATGCGGGTCAACCAAATACTCAAAATCATTGTGGACCCGCCCTATAGCGTCAACCGTTTCCTGTTCGTCGATCCAGGCAGCAAAAAACAGTTCACGCACCTGCTCCGCCACATCTTTGGAAACCTGGTATTTCCCAACGGTATTTAACTGCTTCATCCAGGCTGCAACCTGCGCCGCATCGTTTTCCGTCAAATCAAACAACAGGCGTTCCAGATTACTGGAAACCAAAATATCCATGGAAGGCGAAACGGTTTTATTCAGTACGCGATTCTTGTCATAAACGCCGGTGTTGACAAAATCCGTAAGCACATTATTCGAGTTGGATGCACAAATAAACTGTTTTACCGGCAGTCCCATTTTCTTCGCGTAATAGCCTGCCAGTATATCGCCGAAGTTCCCGGTGGGAACAGCAAAAATAATTCGTTCACCCGGTTTAATGCGTTCACTGGCAACCGCGTCCGCATACGCTTTAAAATAATAGGTAATCTGCGGAGCCAGTCTTCCCCAGTTGATGGAGTTCGCCGAAGAAAATACCCAGCCGCAGTCTTTCAGTTCATTTTCCAGTGACGCATCACTGAAAATATCTTTTACGCCCCGCTGCGCATCATCAAAGTTGCCGCGGATACCGAACACTTTCGTGTTTTTTCCCGGCTGTGTCACCATTTGTAATTTCTGTACAGGACTTACGCCGTTTTCCGGATAAAAGACAATGATTTCCGTGCCCGGTACATCTTCAAAACCTTCTAACGCAGCTTTTCCGGTATCTCCGGACGTAGCGGCCAGGATGACGATTCTTGTGTCAGAACCGGTTTTTTCCTGGGCTTTTGTCATAAGATGCGGCAGAATCTGTAATGCAATATCCTTAAATGCCATGGTGGGACCATGCCATAATTCCAGTACATCCGTGCGTTCCCCAACCTTACGGAGCGGTGTGGGATCAGGCCCGAACTTCCCGGCAGCATAGGCTGCCGCAGCACACTCTGTCAGCTCGTCTGCCGTGTAGTCCGTAAGAAAATAACTCAGTATTTTGGCGGCGAACTGTTCGTAGGGCAATGCATGCATACCCAGAATCGTTTCCAGGGAAAAGTACGGAAAAGACTGAGGCACAAACAATCCGCCGTCGCCGGCCAGGCCTTCTTTAATTGCGTGGGCAGCAGAAACCTTTCCAGTCTGCCCTCTTGTACTCACAAATAACATTTTTTCTTCTCCTTTACATTGTCAGCAAAACTACTGTGGCACGGGTCGCCCTGACCAGATCTTCGGGGCCGGCCAGAATCTGCATACCGCGCATACCTGCGCTGATGGCAATTCGGTCAAACAGCCGGCAGGTTTCATCCATAAAGACCGGATATTCTTTCTTTGCTCCCAGAGGCGAACAGCCTCCACGGATATAGCCGGTCAGGGGCAAAACTTCTTTCAGATGGACCATTTCGCAGCTCTTGTTCCCGCTGGCTCTGGCAAGCGCTTTTAAGTCCAGTTCCCCGTTTCCCGGAATTACAGCAAACAGTACGCCTGTTTTATCGCCGCGTACACACAGCGTTTTAAACACCTGTTCCGGCGGCATGCCAACTTCCTTTGCCACATGAACGGCGTCCAGATGTTCTTCATCTACAGGATATGTTTTTAATTCGTACTGAATCTTTAAATCATCCAGGATACGGGCTGCATTTGTTTTCTTTATTTTTTTCACAAATAAATCCTCCTGCGTTTATATATAGTAAACTAAAACCAATAATTTGTAAAGTGGGTGTAGCCACAAGCATAGTAGCCGTGCGTACTCGCGAAAAGTTTGTTAAAAAAATAAAACAAAAAATGGCGGCCACGTGGTAGCCACGTACTAAAAAGAATAAAAAATTATAGCAAAAAAATAGGGGCACCCCGAAGGGTGCCTTTGCTATTTTGCGACCAATGCTACCACCAGACAGGCCGCTACAGCCGCCCATCCATTTCGCTGGGCTTTAATGCGCAGCCTTCATACTTTTTAACGTTCGCGTAACGGTTCCCGTTAATCCATAACCTGCCATTTGTACCGCGTATGATTTTATTAGTAATATTATCCGGCATTTTTCACCCTCCTATTCCATATTGATGGTAAAGCGCAAATCTTCCATTGCATCCAAAATCTTGATATCACCTGCAAGGAACACATTCGATTTGAATGTCATCCGTTTCACCTTTTCAATGCTCCAGTCGCTGGCTTCCTGTTTACCGATGGCCAGCCATGCATCGCGCTGCTTCTCAACATCAACAAAACTCCGATTGTCAAATTCCGGATCCAAAATTTCTTCTCTCTGTAATTCGCGGAAATACGTATTTACAGAACTCATAAAGAGACACTGGTTATCATAATGGTTTTTATATTTCCCTACATAATAATCTTTGTATGTAGTGTAAATGTCTTCTTCAATTAAGTTCATACTTTCAACGATGATAATCTTTTTCATGTCTTCGGAGTCTGTGCTGGTAAATGTCGTAAGACTGTTCACGCCACGACCAATCTTGATTTTGTCATCATGTGATAGCTCCACCGGTCCTTGGCTGTCTTTACCGCGCTGCCGAATGGCAACCGTCCCTGCTAGAGCCCGAACCGGATAAAGTTTTCACTTTTCCCTAATATTCTGGCCGCTACCGCCGTTGGTACTTTCCTTGGCATCGTTAATTGCCTCCTTTCCGTTTTTGCTCCCTCCGTGCTATAATTTATGTACCGGCCCCCACCGGAATAAATTTGAAGGAAGTGGTGTTCATGAAATTGAAACTTCATCAGTTGCAAAGCTTAGATGCTTTGCTGAAACGGCTTGCTTTTGAACAGAGTTCAAATACACAGCCTGAGTTTCAACCGCAACTGGTTATTTCCTTAGATGGTCAACCTGTTGCCGGTGATTATTTCCACAAGTACGAGAATGGCCGTCCTTTTACGTTCACACATCGAAAATCCGAAACGGGAGAGATTACTGTTTCTTCTGATCAGGTAAACCGGCCCATTGACTACCATCTTGTCCAAGACTTTTATTTACGACAGTTTTCCAGCAAAGAGTCTTCCATTAGTTATCTTTTTGAAAATCCTGCTGTTTTATTTTCAATTCTTCTTCAAGACAAGTATCTTAATCTTGAAATCGATGAAGGCCAGCCTTTTATTTTCAATCCGCGTTTTTTGGGAAAAATTCATTGTGGTATTGAATTCCTGCAACTTGACAAAGACGCTGAATATGAGCTTATATCTCTGGCCATCGAATCTGTATAAATTGAGATTCAAGCTTTAACCGCTTGCATACCACTCCTGCTGAACTGTGTGGCTGGGATTATGTGCCACCAGATTCTATTCTCTCTTCATCAGAAAAGATTCTTATTTCTGACTTCCGCCAGCTTAATCCTGCCGGCCAGACAGCAGCCGCAGCCGCCGTCAAAAGCTTTACCCAAATGGATCAGTTCCGGAAAGATACAGAAAAGATACAGAAAGCAGACGCTGGATAAGGGTGTGCGGTCGGAACGGTATCCCCTGTTGATTGCCCGCAAATGGCTCTACTACCGTGGCTGGAACCGTTCGGTTTTATGTTCGGTTTTTGCGGCTCGACGCAGTGGCTGCTCTCTCGAACTAACAATAGAATGCTGGCAAGTTAAGTTACAAAGAGACAAACAAATAGACTGTCTATATTTATAACAGAGAGCAGGCTCAAAAGCCGCGCTATGACTGGACTGCAGAAAATTCTCCGGTCACTAAAGTGACCGGACGCATTGTCAGCCTGGCAAGTTACCGGCAAGTTAAAGAGATAATTCAGCCAGGGTACAATCTGTACCCTGACTACCTTCCCGGGGACAGGTTTCCCCGGGAACCAGTTACAGCTTGTTACCAGTTCAAAACGTGAAAGGTTGTCACGGGTTCATAACATATTCCCAAACGTTTGGGAATATAAAAAAGCCGTCCTGAGACGGGAAAAGGAGTGACTGCTTTAAAATTAATTCTCAATTAAAAATTAAATATTGTAGCTTCTCAGAAATAATGATATAATTTCAATACCAAGAAAGGAGGTGCTGATCATGTCAGCAAAAAAAGAGCCTGTGAAAATTGATCTTGAAGAACTGAAAAGGCAACGCGACAATCATGCCTCCCGTTGTGCAAAAATAGCCGAGGAGGTAAACAAATGGGGAAAAAAGAGCAAACCCGACCTGAGCTTTCTGAAAGCCAACTGATTGATTTCCTGTATATTGACAAGAGCCGTGTAGATTCCCTTATATCGCAAATTCGTAGCGGAACCCTGAGAAGCGTAACCAAAACAATTGGTACTTCTGAGGGTTCTTCTGTTTCTGTAAACGGCGGTGTTCCCGCTGTTGTGTCTGGCGGCTTCAACAATTCTTTAAAGAGCCAGGAAAAGGCGGCCGAAAACTATGATCCGTATCACAGCCAAATCCTTGATTTGCTGAATGACCTTTCTATTGCTCCACTGGTTGAATTGCCAGAACATGCCGTCGGTCAGCTGGTAGTTTTAAATGCAACGGTTAATATCCGGGATATCCGATCGATAAAAGCAGTTACTCCACTCATTGTAAAGAATAAAAAACTGCTAAAAATTCCCAGCGACAAAAATACCAATGATTTCTTTAGATTAATCGAAGACCTTGTAAAACAGATGGATGACGCAATTGATCTGACTGCAAATTTTAATGGCCATACCATTAAAGGTGTGCTGCAGGAATCAAGTCTCTGCCTGAAGCCAGCGGATATAACCCGTACCTACGGTGTGCAAATGCCCGGCTCATGGTACATTTTAGGAATTTTAGATTCTGCATCTCAGCCTGCAGATCCGCCGTCTGCAGATTCTTTCGAAAGTGCAATTGATGCGTTTACTAATGCGATAAGGCAAGTGTATTCTCAGCCGTTTTACACCGTTATTCCGATTCTGATTTATCGCGTAATTACTTACTGAGCAGATTTACTCTTCCCGGGGACAGGTTGTCTCCAGGGAACTGGTTACAGTACGAAACCGTTCTACTACAAAATGTGGCAACTGAAAGCGTGACAAATTGTCACTGGTTTAAAAGAATATCGTTTTGTTGATTTCAACAAAACAATAATGTAAGTAATTCCCAAACGTTTGGGAATTTAAAAAGCCTCCCGGTCGGGAGGCGGAAAGGATACCATGGCTAAATACTTAGGCGGAATTAGCAATCCGGATATTGATGTGGTTGATTTTTCCAAGAGTTTTCTTTCCATTGATTTTGAATTAAAATTTTATGATTATAACGGCGAATCTTTCGGTTCGCAAACTATGAGCATCAGTGATCATATCATCCGCTATGAAGAAGTCACTTCTGAAAAGAATCGTTCTTCTGATTACAGTCTAACCTGGGGATTGACCGGGTATCTTGCCGGCGGTCCGCTTTGGGGTATTGTCGGCGCCATACTGGGCGGAAGCAGCAAAGAAACTGAAAACCATATCGTCTTTTGCGAACTGGATAACGGCTGGCAGTTTGCCGTGCATTTGGATAAAGATGAATTTAAAGCATGGAAATTGTGCATGGATACTTCGATAAAATACAATACTCAAACAGATGAATAAATATAATAATCGCCCGTTGTTATGGTTTCCCAAACTTTTAGGAAAATAAAAAAGCCTCCCTGGCGGGAGGCGGAAAGGATACCATGGCTAAGTATTTAGGCGGAATTAGTGATCCGGATATTGATGTGGTTGGTGTTTCCACAAGTTTTTGTGATGTTGATTTTGAAATAAAGTTTGATGACTTAAAACATCCGGAAGCATCAGACTTTGAAAGAATCAATATTTACGAACATATCACGCATTATGAAGTAATAACTTCAGAAAAGGTTCAGTCTTCCAGCTACAGCTTAACCTGGGGACTGGCCGGATACCTTGTCGGCGGTCCGCTTTGGGGTGCTGTCGGCGCCATACTGGGCGGAAACGGGGAAAAGAAAACGCCTTCCAGCCATGTGGTTTTCTGTCAGTTAGATAATGGCTGGCAGTTCGCTTTGGAAATGACCCCCGAAGAATTCCGCAGATGGAAAGATTTTATCAAAAGTGCTCTTGAAGAATAATAAAATGACCGCCGGTGTTGGGGCACCGAGCGGTCAAAGGATGTGCTGCAAACATACACCGCACGCTAATACGGGAGTAGTCTGCCCTTTTATTAAACAAAAGAGTTTTTCATTATTATGTCTTGATATCATCACCAAATGTTATTGTAGTATTTCTAATCTGTTCAAATAGAGAATCTGATCTTACTGATGTCGAAGATGAATAGTTTACTCTTGTGCAGCTACTTAAGCTACATTTATCAATCCGTTTTTTGATTTCAAAACCAATATCTTTCTTGTTTTCATTCTGATAATTCTTCATGCTTCCACCCCTCAAACAACCTAATGTCTTGTAAAGTAGCAGCTCCGTTACCTGATTGTCTTATTTCGACCTTGCCTTGCGATAAAAAGAACTCTGAACCGCCATTTAAGCTTTCTAACAATACTCTTTTTACCGCATAATTCCCATTGTTATTTGCTGCAATAGTTCTTATGTCTGCTGGTTCTCTCAAACCAAGTTCCTTGCTTATATCATCATAAATATCTTTAATGATTCGATACAACTTATCATCAGGTTTCTTTATATTTAACTTTAAACTATTTTTTGCCTCACGCCTATTAATCGTGTAGTCATGACTTCCTGATTCACTACACAGAAAAGATATGATTTTTTTGATTCGCTTCTTGCTTTTTACTTGATTAATCAACAATTTTTTAGCAAGCATTTTGATTTGTGCTCGTGAACGAAAAACATTACCCAAAACAAGAGGATGAACGTGTTCAGTAAGTTTCAACAATACGTTTGATAGCGCCATGTCATCCTTTATTCGTAACTCGCTTTTCGCTAACGCAATATAACCTTTTACGGCTTCAACACTAACCGGATAGGTTTTATCTATATTAGGCATTCTTGGGTTTAATGGAGTATTAAGACTTGGATCTATAGGCCCTAAAGTTGCTTGTTTTGTCATTATAATCGAATTAGCTCCTAAGCTAATAATCGTCCCAGCGCTATGCGCTTTATGTGGCACAATAACCTGCAACTCGTCACAATACTGTCGAAGGAGATTAATTATATTCCAAGCAGCCGCTGTATCCCCTCCTCTTGTATAAAGATAAAGAGATATTTTTTTTACAATTCCAATCTTATCTAATTGCTCAATAAATAAGTCAATTGTATCTCCTGCAATTTGGGTTTCAAATCCTGGACGATCCCCAGTAACATATACTAACACATGACTTTTAAGCTGCTTTTCCAATTTTTTATATAACTCAACTCTATCTTTATACAAAAGCATCATCCTCTTTTATTGTATTTATGATGATTAATTATATCAATAAATCGGAGGTTTTTCAAATGAAACGTGCAAATGGAACTGGATCTTTGAATATGCCCTGGCCAATGACCTGGTCAATAAAGATTATTCGGCATTTCTGAAAACCATGGCCATGAAGCATTCGGACATGCACCAGCCTTACACCACAGAAGAATTACGCACGTTATGGCTGCACACGGATTCGGATCTGGTAAAAATCATATTGATTCAGATCTATACCGGTATGCGCCGTGGCGAACTGGTACAGATGAAGATGGAGAACGTCAACCTGAAAGAAAACTACATGATTGGCGGAAGCAAAACGGAGGCCGGTATCAACCGGACCATTCCTATCGCGAAATGTATTATGCCCTTTGTGCAGCACTTCTATTCCATCAGCCGATTCGCACACTGGCCGTACCTTCTCATGCCGGATAAACAACGTAACATTGGAGTGTGGAACGGTGTTGTTAATCTGCGTAACGTAACCGACAAAGCAACGGAAAGCTTATCGCTGCCCCGTCACCTTACCCACGATGCCCGGCACACCTTTGTCACTATGGCCAGCAATTACAGCATGGATGACACTACGCTGAAGCGGATCGTGGGACATTCACGTGGTAGCAACGTTACGCAAGCTGTTTATACGCACAAACAAATCCAGCAGTTAATTGCAGCGGTAAACACCCTTCCCTACGGCCCTGAGATGTACCTTTCCCCGGAAGAAAAACATATGAATAGTGGTAGCCACGTGGTAGCCACGTAGTAAAAATATGTGATAATTAACAGCAAGACAGACGGCGCAAACCCCGATAAAGCCTCATTTTCCTGAATCGAAAAAAATCATCACGAAAAAACTAAAATGTGGAAAAACGCAAATATCTCTGTTATAATTAACTGAGAAAACAACAAATTTTGTAAAATCTGTTAGCACATTTCCTTTAATTACTTTATTTTTGTTTTTCAAAACCGGTTTTTCCTGTTACAATTACATATAATAATTGGAATTGTATCGCTTATATATTTTACAGAAAGAGGCGCGGAAAATGGCGTTAAAAATTGCCTGCGGACAAATGGAAATTATCGCCGGACGTCCGGACTTGAATACTAAAAAAATGTTGGAGTTGATTGGTCTGGCGAAAAATGATAAGGTTGATATCCTTCTGTTTCCCGAACTGGCTGTTCCCGGTTCCATGATCGGTGATCTGTGGGAACAGACCGATTTTCTGAAAGACTGTGAGACTTACGGGCGACAGATCATTGCCGCGACAAAGGGAATCACTGTTGTTTTCGGTAATGTGGCCGCTGACTGGAAACGAAAAAACAAGGACGGCCATGTAAGGAAATACAATGCGGCCTTTGCCGCACAGGACGGAAAGCTTGTTCCAACCGGACAGGGACTTGACTATGTTGCCAAAACTTCCCTTCCCGCTTACCGGGAGTTCGATGACCCCAGATATTTTTCAGGTCAGGAGATGCTGCTGAAAGATAAACGTATATCTCTGAAAAACGGAATGGGATTGGTAACAGTAACATTACACGGCCAGGAGTATAAGATGGGTTTGCTTCTCTGTGAAGATGGCTGGACTGACAATTATCCCATAAACGTACCTGTCATGTTAAAACAGAGCGGCGCTGATATATTATGTAATCTTTCCAATTCACCTTTTACCTTGGGTAAAAACAGCAAACGGCACGCATTGTTTGGCAGCCAGGCAAAGGAATTGCAGCTTCCTGTTATCTACTGTAATAATACAGGTATACAGAACACCGGCAAAAACATTTACACTTTTGACGGACAAAGCTGCGTTTACGGCCCTGACGGAATGGTCAAAGCGGCAGCGCCTATGTTCGAAGAAAAATTGCTGGTTTTCTCCTGGGATAAGGATACCGAAAAGATACGAGCCTACTCGGCAGAAGATGAGCTGATCACCACAGAAGACGACGATGCGGAAATCTTATATAAAACCATTCGTTACGGAACATCGCGTTTTCTTAAACAAACCGGAATCAAACGTATGGTACTGGGTGCTTCCGGCGGCATTGATTCTGCTGTTACTGCCGCCCTGTTTACCGATATTCTGGGACCGCATCAGGTATTGCTTGTAAACATGCCGAGCCGCTATAATTCAGAACTGACCAAAAACCTGGCGCAGAATCTGGCAGAAAATCTTGGCTGCTGCTACACCATTACCCCTATTAACGAAAGTGTTTCACACACGGTTGAACAGTTGTACACGCCGATCCATAATTACACAACCAACCGCGATTTTAAAGTGGAACTGACCGGCCTCATGTACGAAAACATCCAGGCCCGTGATCGCGGCTCCCGGATTTTGGCCGGTTTTTCCGCTGCATTTAAGGGTGGTATCAGCTGTAATGCCAACAAAGCAGAAATTACGGTCGGTTATGGCACATTTTACGGAGACCTGATCGGTTTGTTCTGCCCGCTGGGAGATTTATGGAAGCATCAGGTCTATGCCCTGGGAAAATATCTTAATGAATCTGTATTTAAACGAAACGTAATTCCGGAACAGATTTTCACGATCCGTCCCAGCGCTGAACTGTCACAGGAACAGACGGTAGGAAACGGCGGCGATCCGCTGGTTTACGAATATCACGATTATCTGCTGCGTGCTTTTGTTGAAAAATGGGACACGTCCTCCCCTGCAGAAATCCTCAAACACTATATCCATCACGATTTGGAAGCGTTTTTAGGCTGCAGAGCGGGTATCCTCTCTCAAATTTTTTACACCCACGCTGCCTTTTGCAAGGATCTGGAGCGATGGTACGGATTGTTTACCGGGCTTGCGGTTGCCAAACGCATTCAGGCTCCGCCAATCCTTAGCTTAAGCAAAAGAGCCTTCGGTACCGATTACCGGGAAGCGCAGCTGACCACGTATTATTCGTTGGAATATAAATCCTTGAAGGAAAAACTGCTGTTGCAGGAACGGTTATTTTAATTGTGGTGAAAACACAGAGTTTGTGAAATGAGGTATCTATGAATTCATTGTATCGCGGGATATCCCTGGCCGCTGTTTTCTGGACAACGGTGTCCATGTCTGCCTATACTCCGCACGAAACCGGGTCCCGGACTACCGCCAGCGGCGCCAGAGCCAAAGAAGGATACACCTGTGCGGCTAATTTTGTGCCGATGGGAAGCGTCATCATTTATGAAGGCCATAAATACGTCGTGCAGGACCGAATGAATCCAAAATACAACCGGCATGTAGATATTTTTATGGAATCCCATAAAAAAGCCCTGCAGTTCGGTCGAAAGAATGCAAAAGTCCAGGTCATCACCCCGGACGACAAGCAGGTAAAGCTTCCGAAAGAGAATAAACACAAAGAGAATAGAAGCAAACAAATTGAAACAAAAACGGAATCAAAAAAACATATTCCAACCGAAGAAACAAAACCGACACCAAAACAACATATCCCAACCGAAGAAACCAAAACAGCGCCAAGCCAACAGATTCCAACCGAAGAAACCAAAATTCAAAATAAATCTGACAACAGTTCGCGTTCCCACAGTCCGGCTGCCGCCCCGGTGTTTAAGCCTCAGGTACGGCCTTGACAAGAAGGAGCTGATTCGCACAAACAAAACAGAAGACCGGAGCCTGTCTCTTTACCGCAATTCGCGCGATGAATTGCCGGTACATTGCAGAGAGGATGCTCCGGTCTGTTTTTATTATGGAATCACAGCGTATGATCCGAATTCGTGTAATATTCTGTTTATGTTTCTGACACAAATTACATTTCTAAACAGATTACATTTCTAACACAAATTACAATTCAATAGAAGTCGCATTAGCCAGCGTTGCTTTTGCGTCCGCCATGATCTTTTCGATTACATCTTTGCAGGGCAATACTTCATTCAACACGTTCAGGCTCTCACCTACCATGACACTGCCATTTTCGATGTCGCCTTCCTTCATGCCCATACGGGAAGTTCCCGTGCCCAGTTCCATCAGTTTCTCTTTGGGCGCGCCGCTTGTTTCTGCTTCAAGATATTTCTGCGTAAAAGCATTCTTCAGACACCGTACGCCCATATTTCTGGAATAACCGGTTACCACGCAGTCCGTATCGGTTGCCTTCACAATCATTTCTTTTGTTTTCTCGTGAATGGGGCATTCTGTTGTCACAAGGAACCGGGAGCCCATCTGCACGCCGTCTGCGCCCATCAGCAGGGCTGCAGCCATTGCGCGTCCGTCGGAAATACCTCCTGCCGCAAGTACAGGTATGGGATACTTATCTTTAAGCACATTGGAAAGCAAGGCCATCGTGGTCAGGGTTCCGATATGTCCGCCGCCCTCCATGCCTTCGATTACCATTGCGTCCGCTCCGGAAGTTGCAATCCGTTTTGCCAGTTTTACATTAGGTACTACGGGAATCACTTTGATTCCGGCTTTGTGCATCGGTTCGATCCAGGGTACCGGGCTGCCGGCGCCGGTGGTGACAAATGCCACCTTTTCCCTGCAGACAACATCTGCAATTTCTTTTACATTCGGAGCCATCAGCATCAGGTTTACACCGAAAGGCTTGTCCGTCAGGCTCTTCGCCTTTTTAATTTCTTCTTCTACCCACTCCGTGGTACGGCCTCCTGTACCGATAATACCGGCGCCGCCCGCATTGGATACGGCAGCAGCCAGTGTTCCGTCACTGCTCCAGGCCATGCCGCCCTGGATGATCGGATAGCGGATTCCTAACATTTCGCAAAAACGATTCTTCATAAAAACCTCCATTCTGACAAACGTCCGACAAAAAAAATGATAAAAACAACAAAATCTCAATCAGTGAAACAATCGCAGCACGAAGAGGATAATCGTGGTAGCCACCGCACCGATAATACCTACAAACAGAAATGCCGGAAGAATGAAAAAGATGATTCCCAGCACAATCAGGGCAAAGATGATCCATGTCAGCAGTCCGCCGCCCATGCGATACACTTTAAATCCGGATGAATTGTTGTTGTCTTCATAGGATTTATCCGCCCGCTGGTACGCGTCATCCTGTTGATAATAACTGTCTTTTTCCTGATATTCAGCACGTTTTGTATAACCTTCTTCGCCGGGATTTCCTTCCATTTCTATGGTTGTTCCAGCGAAGTTGTCCCGTTCTTCCCTTGTCAGGCTTTTCAGTTCAAAGTCAACCTGTTTGTGGCAGTAGGGACATTCTGTAAGACTGTCATCAAAATCATGCTGACAGAATTTACATAACATGGGTCATCCTCCTTACGAAAAAGCCATATTGATGAGACCGTCTTCACTGATATATCGCGAATCGAACGGTTTCAGGTGCAATACATCCTGAATGATTTCGCTTCGTTTCGCAACACGATTGCTGTCAATATGCACCTGTTCTGCATACGGCGCAACATCCATCAGATATGTTTTGGTGATCTTCATATAATTATCAAGTATTGCAAGAGTCCAGATCATAAAATCCTGATCACTGAAACAGGAAACGGGACGCAGCGCATAAAAATCGCTCCACATCTGCGACAGGTTTTTCCTGTCCTGCCATGATAAATGCAACAGTTTTCCAAATTGCAGGAGAAACTGGCAGACAGCATTTTCTTTTTTAACGGCAGCCGGCTTATAATCCAACTCCTTTGCAGGAAAGTGCATCGGTTTGCTAAGCATGTCCGTAGCCCCTGCAGAGGCAACCAAATGCGTCACCAGCGCCGGGTTGTCTTTTACGAACTGCTCCCAGTCCGCAAGAGGATTGGCAACCCTGTAATAAGCAAGAAATTTCGCCAGGCGGTTATGAAGTGTTTTCAGTCCTAAGGGCGCAATCTTGATACTGCGCAGATAGTCAGTAATCAGGTTACCGTCTTCAAAAACATGGGCGATACATAAAAGATCCCGGGTATCCACCGTTTCATCCACAGGCAGGCTCAATTCGGATATGCTTCCCGTAAAGAAGTCCCTGCAACTGAACCACCCGTCAGTTTCCTCCTTTTCAATGGTAAAAACCATTAGCTGGATTTTCTGCATCGACGCCAGTAATTCGATCAGGGCTTTGTTACGTTTGCCGTATTTGGGATCAGGATGTTTCCTGTAATACTCATAAAAGTGGTCAATGCCCCTTTCGTCCGTATCCCTCAAATGATAATCAAAAATAAAATATTCCCAAAAGGCTGCAAAAAGCTCCGGTCTGTCCGGATCAAATTCCGGTTCCGCATCCACCCCAAAATAAGCGTAACTGGCCCGCCGTCTGTCCAGACTGAAACGGGGTTCGCCAAAAAATTTCTGCATCATGTCAGACAGCGTGCTAAGCTTCTGTCCTAACTGCATGAAGACCTTGGCTTCCAGATCAGGTTCCTGGTTTGTCCTGTATCTGTCATATTCTTCCGGAAGGGATCCGTCTTTCCGGAAGAGCAACAGGCTGCCATCCGGCCCCAACAGTTTTAATCGGCACTTAGCCGCCGCCGTATCATTGCTGATGGCCCGTTTCTGTTTTAAAAACGTAAGCAGCCGCTGGATTACCGACAGGAAAAAATCCACGCCTTCGTAATCCAGCTCGAAATCGCCGATATTCCGCTGGCACCAGCTAATACAGTAAATGAAATCCTCACAGGTCATGTCGCCGATTCTATAGGAAGTGTTGCCGCAATAGATCATCAGATACATTACCTGCTGCCAGATATCCATTAACTCGTCGTCTGTTGCACCCCGAAACGCTTCCATCCGCAGAAACTGATCTGCATACCGGAACTCCAGTACGGTATTCCACCCCTCATCATCCGTATATAAATCATTGATTAAATCATAAATATTTGTCATACTTCTCCCAATACCAAAACTTCAGGTATTAACTGTACATTATAATTCTCCAAAATCTTCTTCTGGATGTATTCAATCAGCTGCAGCACGTCAGATGCTGTAGCGTGATCCACATTGACAATAAACCCGGCGTGCTTTACCGATACTTCTGCACCGCCGATCCGGAACCCTTTTAATCCGGATTCTTCTACCATCTGTCCTACAAACCGGCCCTCCGGACGCTTGAAAGTACTGCCTGCGCTGGGAACATCCAGCGGTTGTTTGCTGATACGGCGCTGGCTGAAATCATCCATCTTCGCCTGAATCGCGGCTTTATCTCCCGGTTTAACCATCAGTTCTGCTTCCAGAACGATGACATCGGAATCCTGTAAAGCAGAATGACGATAGGCAAAATGCAGGTCATCACGGGAGAGCGTTTTAACTTCCCCCGACCGTGTCATAACCTGTACGGACACCACCGCATCCTTCATTTCCCCGTCGTAAGCGCCGGCATTCATATAGACCGCGCCTCCGAGACTTCCCGGTATACCGACGGCAAATTCCATGCCCGTGTAGCCGGCGTCCCCGATGATCCGGCAGCATTGGGCCAGCGAAACGCCACTGCCGAAAACGAACCTGCCGTCATTTTGTTCCCAGTGTTTCAATGCGTTGCCAAGCTTCAGCACAATACCGCGTATTCCTTTGTCCCGAACCAATAGATTGGACCCGTTTCCCACAACCGTGAGCGGCGTTTTCTCTTCCCACGCAATACGCAACACCTTTCGCACATCTTCCCTATCTGCAGGAACTACCAATGCATCGGCAGGCCCGCCGATATGAAATGATGTGTGAAGGGACATAGATTCATCAAACCGAACCTGTCCTGCAATTTCTGATTTTAAACGTGAAACCGTTTCCTGTGTCAGCATATTATTCAGCTACTTCCTTCACGACATCCGTAATAGTCTTCGATACGTCCTGAAACATTAACTGAAAACGCTGGAACGCGTTCAGGTAATTCATCGCCAGCGGATTCAGGCTGAGGGTACGCATCATATCATTGAACTGCGCTTCTTTTTCTGCCGGGATTTCCTTTTTCTGATACCGGGCAATTTCCACTTCCTGACCCAGCTGCATGAACCTGTTGACCAGCGCTTTGGTATCCGGTTCAACCGATAATTTTTCTTTTGCTTCTTTCAAAACGGCAAATTCACGTGTCGCACGCATTTCCCTTGCCAGTTCATTAGCACAATCATATACTGTCATCGCTGTTTCTCCTCTGCAAAATAATTAAAATTACATACGTCACATATTGTAGCACAAATTACATAATCTGCCCATAGGGAATATTTAAATGCTGCCAGCCTTTTGTATCCCCCAACGTAAAATGCCACCATTCTTCTTTCCCCTGGGTAAAGCCGCATTCCGTCATTACAGAAACCAGCATATCACGCAAGAAGCGCTGCTGTTCCGTACCGCCTGAAAAATCCGGGAACTGCCGGACAGACACTTCATCAAAATCACTGATCATGGGTACCGCTTCTCCGGTTGCCAGATCATACAGGCTGACATCTACCACACGTCCGGTATTGCGGTCTTCCCCTTTATCAGGGGCAGGCATCATGCCTTTTTTATCTTTAGGCAGCAGATCCGAAGCCAGTTTGGAAACATACCAGGGTCGGTAGGCTTCCCACACCAAAAGGCCGTACCCTTTCGCGGCAAGCAGATCCGATGCTTTTTTCAACGCAGCGGCCGTTTCTGCCTCCGCAAACGCTTCCCCGGCATTATACAGGGGAACACCGAAAATGTTATTGTTTCCTGCGTAACGCAGATCAAACTTAACATTCGGAATAACGGATCGGATCCGAACCAGTTTTCCCGCCGTTCCCTGCTGCAGTTTTGCCGGCATGTCGGCCCTGGGCGCCGCGTCTTTCAGCGACTGGTAGTCTCCGGTAATTTCTACCCGGAACACTTTGTTTCCTTCACCCGGGAAAAAGTTCCGGGCAAACCGCTTGCCCCCAATTTTGCAGGCAATCCCGTTCCCGTCTGTATCCCTTTCAAAATGCACCGGCGCTTCCATTGTAACAAGCGGTCCTTCCTCATACAGCGTATAGGAATCAAACCGTACTTTTTTCAGCGGGAAAATATTTGCCATACTGAACTTTTTTTCTTCAGAACTTGACGGATATACAATCTGAAGCGTTCCTTTGTCTTCGCGCAACAGGAAAACAGAACCGCTTCCGTAATACATGCCTAACAGATAATTCACATCCTTCGGCACTGCCTTTGCCGCCATCACGGCAGGTGTCACAGAAAACAGACTGAGGGAAACTGCCAGAGAAAGTGCAGCAAGTTTTTTACTAATAGTCATAGATCATTCACCCGGTTTCATAATTTTAAAACGAACATCGGTCAGCGCATTCAAATTCTTCCGGATCTTTGTTACCATATCCAAATCAATATCCGCATAGATGATTTCTTCTTTGTCGCCGCCTTCCGCCACAATATGATTCATGGGATCAATGATGCGGGAGTGACCGTAAAAGGGATCGCCCTTAAAAGAACCGACGCAGTTTACTGCAGCCACATACACATGATTTTCGAAAGCCCGGGCGCGGGACAACAAATCAAACCCGTCTCCCCTCCGTGTGGGCCATTCTGCCGGGCAGACAATCAACCGGGCGCCCTGCAGGGCCAGATACCGGTAAAATTCCGGGAACCGTAAATCATAACAGATCGTAGCGCCGTAACATACTCCGTCCAGATCAAATGCGTTAAAAGATTCCCCCGGTGCAAAGAATTTTTCCTCATCAAACATGCCGAAGAGATGCGCCTTGCCATATTCATACACCAGGTCTCCCCTTTTGCTGATGGCAGGAATCATATTGTAAATGCGACCGTTTTTCCGAATCGGCAGCGAACCGGGCAGCAGGGAGCAGTTATATTTTCTGGCAATGCCGCATAAGGTTTCCACCAGCGGGCTGTCCAGGGTGACCGCTTCTTCTTTCAGATGTCCCAGCGAATATCCGGTGGTCCAGATCTCAGGCAAAACAACCAGATCGCTCTGCCGCGCCGCTTCCTCTAAAAGCATCAGTCCATGGGCCGTATTACCGGCACAGTTTCGTTCTTTGATTTCCATCTGGACCAGTGCAATTTTCATGTTAAAACCTGCTTTCTATTTCAAATAATTATTGACATTCAGCAATCCTCTTCCGGAAGGATTCCTTTTTTATCCAGGTACCGCGACACACATTTTTCCAACAACCGTAAGAGTTTTGTTCCTATAAAATCATTGCGGGAGAGCGGACGCAGCCAGGCAACCGGCAAATTGTACCAGTGAGCCCCCAGCACATCCGTGAACAACTGATCCCCGGCTGCCAGAATACAGCCCGGGTCCTTTGCCAAATCAAGTTTTGCCCGGCCCTCTTTCGCAGCAGATTCTTCCAGCAGACGGATGGCACCGGCATACGCCCGGGGAAACGGTTTCCCCGCCCATCGCAACAGCGGGATGTGAAGCCCGTGTTCTGTCAGTTGCTTTTCAATCGCCGAAATCCGTTTTCCTCCGTTATTGGAAGCCAGTACGATCCGGATATCCTGCTCCTGCAGTTTCTGCAGCCAGTCAATATGTTTTTCCGGTACTGCCCAACTGTTACGGGCTGCCAGCGTATTATCGATGTCCATCAAAACAGCCCGGTACTTATGAACGCGCAGCCATTCCGGCGTAATTTTTAAAATGGAAGAAAACCGATAGTCGGGATTTACTATTTCCGCTATCATGATTGGATTTCCTCACGGATGACCGCTTCAGCAGGAAACGTTACAACAAACCGGGTTCCTACATTAACCTGTGAAAAGACTTCAATATGCGCGCCATGCATACGGACGATCTCTTTGGCAATGGCCAGTCCCAGTCCCGTTCCTTTAGACGAACTCTGAGCATGGGACTTGTCCACTTTATAAAAACGTTCAAAAATAAACGGCAGGTCCTCTTCCGGAATCCCGGGACCGTTATCCACCACACTCATCTCAATGGAACCGTTTGCCAGCTGTTTTGTCTCATAGCGGACATAACTGCCCTGGGGCGAATACTTAATCGCATTGTCGCCCAGCAGTAACACAAGCTGAACGATCTGGTCGCCGTTCCCCATTATCTCCAAATCTTCTTCCAGCTGCAGTTTCAGTGTAATCTGCTTCGGTTCTGCTTTCACTTTCAGTTTTTCTGCCACATTCCGGATGATCTCTGTCAGGGGAAGCGGCTGCGTATCCGAAACTTTCAGCTTATCGGCCGACTGCAGCCGGCTGATATCCAGCAGACCGCGCACCAGACGTTCCAGCCGTTTTGTTTCGCTGCCGATCAGGTCGCAATACCGTTTGTTGGGATCGTCTTCCGCCAGACTGTCGCTGACAATGTCATTATAACCGCGTATAATCGTAATCGGTGTCCGAAGCTCATGGGAAACATTAGCCACAAAGTCGCGGCGTATTTTTTCCATACGGGCCAGCTTGCCTAAATAATTGCTCAGTTCCGTGCTCAGATGGTTGATGGCATCGCCCAGTTCCGCCACCTCGTCTTCGCCTTCCACTTCCACCCTGCGGGAATAATTTCCTTTCGCAATGGCAATCGTGGCATTTTTCATGGAAACCAGCGGCTTCACAATCTGCCGTGAAAGTTTCCGTACCATGAAGAGACTGAGCACCAGACCTAACAGTCCGACAATAATTGTAAAAATGTACACGCTCCGCAAAAAGCCGCCAAACCCGCTCAGCGGTTCCGCCATGAGGATCGCGCCACGGGGATGGTATTTATCGCCGTACGGTACGCCTACCAAAATTACCTGCTGTTTAAAATACGGATGATAAATCTGGGAACGCACGCTCTCGCCGCGGTAAATATCTTTTAAGATTTTATTAACATTACGGGATACCTGACCGCTTTTAATTTCTTCCGCCAGCCGCGTCGTGTACTCATATACAGGAATCCGGTCCGCAGGAACAGAAACGTCCGGCTTGCCGGTACCTACCTCGCCGTTGCTGCCTGCAGCCGTTTTCCCTGCGCTATCCACATCTGCCGCAATATTGGAAGCAGCCAGCAAGTTGTACTCATTGTCAAAAAGCCAGATACGGGCTCCCACCAAATGATCTACCGCAATCAGATAACGCATCAGCATATACCGGTTGTTGTCCTTCGTAACAAAGTACTCTACGGTATCTGCCATGTCATGGCCTTTCTGGGCCAGTTCGTCTTCTTTGATTTTAAAAAAGTAATCTGCAATTAAATAGGAAGTACCGGCCGTGATACCGACTACCACGATAACGATAATAGTCATGAAGCTGTACATCAGCCGGGTACTTAAGGATTTATTCACATTTCACCTCAAAATAGCATGTTTTGGCAGTTTTATGCTTTGTCTGATTCTACCGGCATGTTTTTCAGTTCAAACTTGTAGCCTACGCCCCAGACCGTTTCAATATCCCAGGGAGAATCCTTCGGAATGGCCAGTTTCTGCCGGATCCGTTTGATATGGGTATCTACCGTACGGGTATCCCCAAAATAGGTGTAACCCCAGATAGACTCAAGCAATTGGTTGCGGGAAAAAACTTTACCGGGCGAACAGGCCAGATAATACAACAGTTCGAACTCTTTCGTGGTAAACGTAACCAAATTTCCCCACGCGGTAACCTGCATCCGTTCCCTGTCTATGAAAAGTCCCTCGAACTCAATCTTCCGCTTGTCACTCAGCTTCTGAAAACCGCCGGAACGGCGCAGCACCGCCTTAACACGCGCTACGACTTCACGCGGGTTAAACGGCTTGGTAATATAATCATCAGCGCCTTTTTCCAGACCCAGGATGCGGTCATCATCCTCATCCTTGGCCGTGAGCATGATGATGGGAAGATCATAGCGGTGACGAATCTCTTCACAGGCCGTAATACCATCCAGAACCGGCATCATGATATCCAGCAATACCAGGTCCGGTTTTTCTTTTTCAATCATTGACAGCGCCTGCTGTCCGTCTTCGGCCTCCACTGTAACAAAACCGTCCTTATTAAAATAAACGCGCAAAATTTCACGAATCTGGGGTTCGTCATCTGCAATTAAAATTTTAGACATAGTTCTCTCCTTTTCTTCGTTTGTCTATCATCCTGTTACAACTGTGTTGATGAAAATTATGTAAGGGAAACCTGCAGATAAGAGAATCTGCTTCCATACATATTATACAATATAAAAGACGCGGAATACAGAGTAAACCGATTCATCTCACAAAAGATTTACAAAATAGATGTAAAAAGAACACAAACAGAAAATAAAAACAGGCAAGCCAAAACGGTTTGCCTGTTTCCTATCACAACATAATGCGATGCCGCCTGTTTTAGTTATACGCCCTTCCGGCACCAAGATATCTGGCTCCCCAGTAACCGGTGAACACTTCTGAAACCGTAATACCCTTGCTGGAAGAAGCATGAATAAATTTACCGTCCCCAATGTAAATACCAACGTGGGAAGGACCCGGGCAGTACGTTTCAAAAAAGACCAGGTCACCGCTCTGCAGGTTTGCTCTCGGAATATGGGTCAGAGAATAATACTGGGAATCAGCCATTCGCGGCAGAGAAATACCGGCTTTGCCATACACATAACATACAAAACCGGAGCAGTCAAACCCTCCCGGGGACATTCCTCCAAAGGAATACGGTACGCCCAGCATACTGAATGCGGTCTTCAGAATGTTACGGGTCATCATATGGTTACCGTAACGATCCGGAGGCAGCTCCTTGTTCAACAGATTGCGGTACGTAGCATCATTCACAATACCGTCAACTTTTAAACCCTTGGCTGTCTGAAAATCTTTGACAGCTTTTTCCGTAGCCGGCCCAAACACCCCGTCAATTTCACCTACATTGTAGTGAAGTACAGCCAACTGTTTCTGGATTTCAATAACTTCCATCCCACGGTCACCAACCGCAAAATCAGCGAAAGCTGTTGAAAAGGAAAAACAGGACAGGGCCGCAGCCGCAACAAACGTAGCTAACTTTCTAAAATACATTCAAAAAACACCTCTCAGATTTTTGTTTACAAATTTCTGAGATACATAAAAGAACACGTAAAAGCAACGAAACCATTACTGCATTTTAATATGAATCTCTAAAATTTACTTTCCACGGTTTCTATTATAACATATTTTTGACAAAAGTTTGTGAACTTTCCAATTGCGAAAAGTGTACAAAAATAAAAAGACGTCTGAGTGACGTCTTTTTGCGCAGCCAATAACCATGCGTGTTTGCACGATTTAGCAAGATTGTTTTTTCTTTTTACACAAAATTGCTTGCAATTTAAATTGTGAACTTTATTTAAAGTACTTCACGCCGCTTTCAAAAATATGCTGTTCTTTTTCACCGTAAATATTTTCCATCAGGCCGGGAATATATCGTTCGCTGTGACCCATTTTACCCAAGATGCGTCCGTCCGGACTGGTGATGCCTTCAATAGCATACAGGGAACCGTTGGGGTTCTGCGGACTGGCCATGGTGGGAATACCGTTCAAATCCACATATTGTGTAGCTACCTGTCCGTTCCGGAACAATTCGCGGATCGTTTCGGCCGGCGCGTAGAAACGGCCTTCCCCATGAGACACCGCAATGGCATGTACGTCTCCCGGGTCCGTCATATTCAGCCAGGGGGATTTGTTGGAAGTAATACGGGTGTAAACCATCTGGGATACGTGACGTCCGATGGTGTTAAAGGTCAACGTAGGAGAATTCTCTTCCAGCGGACGGATCTCACCATAAGGCACCAGTCCTAATTTGATCAGTGCCTGGAAGCCGTTGCAGATACCCAGCATGAGGCCGTCGCGGTTCTGCAGCAGATCGTTCACCGCTTCGGCGATGCGCGGATTCCGGAACATGGTAGCGATGAACTTGCCGCTGCCGTCCGGCTCATCACCGGCGCTGAAGCCGCCCGGCAGCATGATGATCTGGGCTTCTTTGATCCCCTTCACCATTGCCTGGATCGTTTCCTCGATAGCCTGCGCGGTCAGGTTGCGGATGATAAAAATCTTACTTTCCGCCCCTGCCAAATCAAAGGCCCGGGCCGTATCGTATTCGCAGTTCTGTCCCGGGAAGACGGGAATAAACACCTTCGGTCTGGCGATGTTCACCGGTGCCGTTAAGGGTAGTTCCCGTTTATACAACGGTTGCGAAAGCAAATCTTCCGGCGTCTCGGATTCCGGTGCTTTGGCCGGAAAAATAGGTTCCAGTGTTTCGGTGTAGGCTTTTACCAGTTCCGCATTCGCCAGCGTAATATCATTGACCGTTATTTCCGCGTTGTCCGTAACGGTACCCAGCGGCAGGCAGTCCAGTTCACCGAACAGCGCTTCCAGATCGGCATCTTTCGCTACTTCCAGCAACATGCCGCCGGGCTGCAGGGTAAACAGGCTTTCTGTATGGGGGAACGGCTTCACAAAACGGAAGCCCAATGCGTTGCCCAATGTCATTTTGGTAATACCCGCAGCAATGCCGCCCTCTTCCACAGCTGCCGCCGCTTTAATCTTTCCTTCAAGAATCAGCTGATGCACCCTGCGCAGGTTTTTCCGCAGCGTTGCAAAATCCAATACATCCCCATCCAGCAACGGCGTGCTCAGGAACACGACTTTGTCCCCGGCCTCCTTAAATTCGCTGGAAACCGCTTTTCTTCCGTCAATGACATTTACTGCAAAAGATACCAGCGTAGGAGGCACATGCAAATCCATAAAGCTGCCGGACATGCTGTCCTTGCCGCCTACCGCCGGAACCTCCATACTGTTCAGTACCGTGTTGGCGCCTAACAGCGCGGCAAAGGGAAGACCCCAGTCCGCTTTGGCTCTCATGCCCTGGAAGTATTCCTGCAACGTGAGACGGATGGTGTCGGGATTCGCCCCTAAGGCAACCGCTTTCACCAGCGATTGCGTAACCGCATACATAGCGCCGTGGAACGGGCTCCAACAGGCCACTTCCGGATTATAACCGTGGGTCATGAGGGAAGCCGCGTCGGTGTGCCCGTGCAATACGGGAATCTGTGCCACCATGCCTTCCGCCGGCGTCAACTGATATTTTCCGCCAAAGGGCATTTCCACCGTAGCTCTGCCAATGGTGGAGTCAAACCGTTCGCTGAGGCCTTTTTCGCTGCAAACATTCAGCCGGCTTATATTTTTCAGCCAGGCATCTTTCAGATCCGATGCTTTTTCTACAACCTCCGGCGTCTTATCAAACACAGAGGCGCCGGTAATATCTTTCACTAATACTTCCGCATGCTGGGCCACGCCGTTGGTATCCAGGAACTTGCGGGAGATATCTACGATCTTATCCCCCCGCCAGTACATGACGAGACGGGGTTCCTCCGTAACTTCTGCCACAATGGTGGCTTCCAGGTTTTCTTCATCCGCAAACTTCGCGAATTTTTCCCAGTCTTCTTTCCGGATCACAACCGCCATGCGTTCCTGGGATTCGGAAATCGCCAGTTCCGTTCCATCCAGGCCGGCATATTTTTTGGTTACTTTGTCCAGATTGATCTTCAGTCCTTCCGCCAGTTCGCCGATGGCCACGGAAACACCGCCGGCGCCGAAATCGTTGCAGCGTTTTATCAGCACCGTTACTTGGGGATTCCGGAACAGGCGCTGGATCTTACGTTCCGTAGGCGGATTGCCTTTCTGCACTTCCGCTCCGCAGGTAGACAGGGAATCTACCGTATGTTCCTTGGAGGAACCGGTTGCCCCGCCGATGCCGTCACGGCCCGTACGTCCGCCCAGCAGAACGATGATATCTCCTGCCGCCGGACGTTCCCGGATCACCGCGCTCTTGGGAGCAGCCCCCATGACCGCGCCGATTTCCATACGTTTCGCCACAAAACGGTCGTGATAATATTCCTGTACCTGCCCGGTAGCCAGACCGATCTGGTTGCCGTAAGAGGAATACCCGGCCGCCGCCCCGATGGTCAGCTTGCGCTGGGGCAGTTTGCCCGCCAGGGTTTTTTCAATGGGCGTACGGGGATCGCCGGCGCCGGTAATACGCATCGCCTGATACACATAGGCCCGGCCTGACAGCGGATCGCGGATGGCGCCGCCCAGACAGGTGGCTGCGCCGCCAAAGGGCTCGATTTCCGTGGGATGGTTATGGGTTTCGTTCTTGAACATAACCAGCCAGTCTTCTTTCTTTCCGTCAATTTCCACAGGCACAACAATGGAACAGGCATTGATCTCTTCAGAGTCATCATTGTCCGGGAATTTGTTTTCTTTCTTTAATTTTTTCGTAGCGATACAGGCCATGTCCATCAGGGTGATGGGACGGTCGGTTTTCTTTCCGTACACTTTGTCACGGATGGCCAGATACTGTTTAAATGCGTCTTCAATGGGTTTTGTGTAATACCCCGGCTCGATTTCCACCTTGTCCAGATTGGTCATAAAGGTGGTGTGACGGCAGTGATCGGACCAGTACGTATCTAATACGCGAACTTCCGTAATGGTAGGTACACGCTTTTCTTCTTCTTTAAAATATTTCTGAATCCACAGCAGATCTTCCACGCTCATGGCCAGGCCCAGATTTTTCTGCATGGCGGCAATGTCAGCCTCCGAAAGATCCAGAAATCCTTCCATCCGTTCCACATCCGCCGGTTCCTCCCAGGTATCTTCCAGCGTCTCCGGTTTATCCAGCGCCGCTTCCCTGGCTTCAATGGGGTTCACCAGATATTTTTTTACTTTTTCAAATGCAGCGTCGGTCAGGCTGCCTTTTAACACAAATACTTTGGCCGCAGCCACCAAGGGTTTTTCTTTCTGGGTAATCAGCTGGATACACTGGGCCGCGAAGTCTTCCCGCTGGTCATACTGGCCGGGCAGCAGTTCTACCGCAAAAACTTTTTCATCGGCAGCGGGAACCAGTTCTTCCATCACCGTATCCACTGGCGGTTCAGACAATACCAACTGCAACGCCTGGGAAAATTCTTCATCCGTAAGGCCCATCACGTCATAACGGGCCAGCACGCGGACCTTTTCCAATCCGTCCATCAACAAATTGTTTTTCAAATCTGCCAGCAACCCTTTTGCTTCTACGGCAAAGGCGTCCTTCTTCTCTACATAAATACGTCTGATCTCACTCATATTCCGGCCTCCGTGAACAGAAAAATATTAATAATACTCATTAATAAAATTTACACACCTGGGAAACAAAGCATCGAGGAACGCCGCCAGTTCCGGCCTGTAGGAACGCATCCGGATCTTGCCCGCTTCTACCAGCTGGGTAAAAGTAAACGCCCCGAAATACAGCTGGGTAAACGCTCCCATGGGAACCACCGCATCCGCATCGCCGGCAGCTTTTTCCAGATACAGGCTGCCCGTGTCCGCGATCAGCGTAACCAGACTGTTATTTTCCTTCAGCAGTTCTTCCTGCAGCAACAGAGTAACCTGCCCGTCGGGACAATCTTCAGGCACTTCATATCGCTGCAGTGCCTGCACCGCATCAAAACAGCGGGCCATCATGAACGGTTTTACACGCCCTGCCCGGTCTGCCTCCGGAAAATCCAGCCAGGTGTAATCGTCTTCCATTGCTTCCCAGTAAAACTTTTCCGCTGACGACTGATGTTCCCCGGCGTACCGCAACAACGCCCATTTGGCGTCCGGCGTCAGGGCAACCAGCTCCTGGATGAAAAATGTTTTATCCTCGATATGATAAAACATATAGCCTCTCGGCTCGCTGCCGTGATACACCACCGCCGCCTGCATCTTTTCCAGCTGATGTACGGCCAGCAGTTTCCGCCACTGGAAATCCGTACGAATAGGCAGCCCGTTGTATCCCTCTGCCAGTGCCGCATATAACCCTTCGAACAACTCTTTCTCCAAAAAGCTGTAATGCCGCAGCCACAGATTTCCGGAAGGAACCGGCACGACCAGTTTATCCAACGGCATCTCATACACGTGCTTGCGGTAGCAGAACGCGAAATCGTATTTCTGATAAATCCCTGCATACGCAGGCATCAGCAACGAAAAGGCGCAGCCTTTTCTTCGCAGCAGACGGAATGCCGACTGCAACAGTTCTTCCGTCAGATGCCGCCCCCGGTCCGCCGGGTCCGTCGCCACACCCACAATATACGGAACGCGTTCTTCCTGACCCCGCAGCAGAATACTGTAAGGATTCAGATGCATCATGTTCTGCAGATGCCCGTCGTCTTCCGAAAAACCGCCTACAACCAGATTATGCTGCAGGCAATACTCCTGAAAGTACCATTGATAAAACGGTTCTTCTTTTTTTTCAAAACAATAGTCCCAAAGCGCCATAACCTGCGGCAACTCTGTTTCCGTCACAATTCTGCAATCCATAAACTTCCTCTACACTACGAAACCGGAAAACACCGAACCGCTTCCGGTAACCGGGCAGGCGTACAGCCGTGTTCCCTTTCTTAATCAGTACGTCTGCTTTCAAACAGTATTCACTGCGTTTCAAACAGTTTACATTATTTTACCAGCAGACTGTACTTCTTCACCATAAACGCCGGGTGCAGCGCTTCTTTCGCCTTGCGCAATCCTTCCAGTCCTATATCTTCTTCGCGGTTAATATATTTCATGTCAGGCCAGACGTACTGCGCGCACTCCGTCTGGATCGCCGCATACAGACCGCGGATATCGGGATTGGCTTTTTCCACATTTTCATCGCAGACTTCCCCGTTAATGGTCTTGCCAAAACCGAACGCCTCGATCTTCCCATTCACGCGAATCGCCCCGCCCCGCAATCCCAGAGGTTCAAAATTCACAAATGCTTCCTGCAATGCGCGGATCTCCCAAACAATGCTGGGATCCGTCTCCATCCGAGCCTTGCACCACTCTTCGCCAAAATTCAGACACTCGGCAAAATTTTCCGGATTGATCATTTCAAATACATAATCCGGATTCTCCCTTTTGAAAGTATTGTAATGATTCTTCTGCCCGTGGTAACGGCGTCCCCGCAGCGTCGCCAGATCCTCCTGCAGGTACACGTAATCCCAACTGTCCCGGTTTTCCCGGAATTCTTCTTCCCCTTTCAGGCAGCTTAACCGTTCCAGCGAACATTCATAGATGCCGCGGAATTCAAACGGACCGCCCTCCGCCTCTCTGATTTCCTTTGCCAGAAGCGGCAGGTCTTCGTCTTTTCCTCCGAAAGGCTGTAAGTAATAGCTTTCCCCCTCCAGTTCCACTTTGATCAGCAGAAAGCCAAATATTTCAGTCCACCACGTACGGTAATAATCCCGCCAGATATACAAATTCGTAAAGGCGCATTCCGAGCCGAAATGTTCCGGTTTATTTAAGTACGTTTCAAACAGGGCGCGGTCTTTTACCGCGACTTCTTTAAATTCTAAAATAAAAATACCCCTTTCCAAAAATAGACATGAATTACCGGCTGCTTTCCTGAAACAACAAAAATACAGTAGAAACAATAAACAACAGAAAACGCTATGGAAGCAGGAGTAATAAACTTGCTGTCAGTTTATGTATTCTTAGATATTTTTAATTATATCATAACTCTCTTCAATATAAAACAAAAATAAACCGACTGCCTGTTAAACAGTCGGTTTAGGATACTATGGGTCTCTTAGGGTCTCTTAAAACTTTTCACAGAAATTTATTCGTGATCATGTCCTGCTTTACGTTTATTGAAGCAGTCAAAGCAATAAACCGGACGATCTTCCGAAGGACGGAACGGAACTTCCGTCTCTTTACCGCATTCCGCACAAACTGCTTTAAACATTTCCCGCGGCTGGGTCCCGTTCATACGGGCCTTACGGGCAGCACGGCAGGAAGAGCAGCGTTTCGGTTCATTGGTAAAACCTTTCTCCGCATAAAATTCCTGTTCTGATGCGGAAAAAACAAAATCATTACCGCATTCAACACATTTCAGGGTCTTGTCTTCAAACATAGTTCAGTCACTCCTTTTTCCTTTGTACCCCATAGGAACAACTTGCTTCTTACTGTACCGCTTTTTCCTAATTGACGCACTCGGAAAAATAAGTGAGAAAACGAAACAAAACGAAACAATAAACTAAGCCGGCCTTGAGATATCCTAAAGTGAAGTATACCAAAAAAAGAAAACTTGTCAATGCTAATTTGCAATATTATTGCTTACAATTTTAGTAAAATTCACTTTTTAAATCATTTTAGCACTGGTTGTTGTTATTTGTGCTGATATAATTGTAATATCATTCACAACATTTTCGTTACAAAAGTTTGTGATAAAGAAAAAAATTATGTTTTCTGTATTTCAGCGGCCATATTACGAATTAAATCTGAATTAAAGCAGCTGATCGGGACGCCATACCGGTCAAGTCATACGAAAATCAATCCTATAGCGGACTGTTCGGACATCAGACCGGTCATAAATTTTTTAAATCAATACTATAGACTGTTTTGACGCCATACCGTTCAGTATTGCGTCAGGTTTGCATAATCCAGCGTGTAGGACCGGCCCCAGTAATAAAAACAGGTTATGGAAGCATTCCCTACATGCACATGCCAGGCACGGTTCAGATCCAGCCCCAGCATGGTGCAGATCAACACACGGATAATGCCTCCGTGGGCCACAAACGCCACGTCGCCATCCGGATACTGATCCAGGATTTCCTGTACAACAGGATAGGCGCGTTTCTGCACATCTAACATACATTCCCCCTGGGGAATCGTTGTCGTAGCCGGGCTTGCAAAAAAATCTTTCCATTCTTTGGCATATTTTTTCTGGATATCTTTGCTGTTCATGTTTTCCCAGATACCGAAGCTCATCTCCTGCAACGCATCCGTTGCCTGCGGTTCAAGCCCCTTCACCTTACCGATAATCTCTGCGGTGGTTCTGGCGCGTTTCAGGCTGCTAGTATAAATCGCCTGCAACGGGATATCCCTGAAAAATTCTGCCGCCTTTTCAGCCTGTTCGATTCCTTTCTGATTCAGAAGAATATCCGTCCGGCCCTGAAAACGCATTGCGTTGTTGTAATCCGTTTCTCCGTGACGAATCAGATACAGTTTAGCCATGAAACTCCTCCTTTTGCTGCTCTGGACAGCAGCCTTCCCCTTCCAAATTACTTTTCGTAACCTTCGATGTATTATGAAGTCACGATTATGTCTGTAAATACAATATCTTACGAACACACGACGACTGTCAAACGCACGATGACTTATAAAAACGCTGATCACTCAGCATCTTCTTTAATATTTTTCTTTTCTTCCTGCACTTTTAACGAATAATCTTCTTTTTCATTATGCACGCCGGCCTCTTCGAAGGTTTCCATTTCCGTATAAGCCTTGATGCCCGCGTCAAACAGGCGCAGACAGGTCAATGCTCCCACGCCCTCTGAATGGTTCAGGGAAAGGCGTAAGGGCGCCTGCAGTTTCAGTTTATCCAAAAGCAGTCCGCTGCCTTCTTCCGCTGATTCGTCGCCGGCAAAACAGTATTGCAGTACAAAGGGATTAAACATGGAAGCAGCCAGGGCTGCCAGACAGGTAGCGACGCCGTCCAGCATAACCGGTATGCGCATCCCCGCCGCCTGCAGGATCGCACCGGTCATTGCTGCTACGACAGGACACTGCAGTCTGTCCAGAAAGGCCAGTCCGTCTTCCTCATCCAACAGGTCCTGCCAGTCAGGTTTCAACTCGTTTTCACAGGAACCGAGACAAATCAGTCCCGCTTTTTCCTCGCCGATATATTCTCCTGCCAGCATAGCGCCTTCTTCCAGCAGATCGTAGGACGTTTCCCCGATGACAAGCAGCGGGATAACGGTTGCATCGACATGAGACGCGTAAACAGAAAGCGCTTTTTTCTGCAACATAGCCGCCTCAATTTGCGCCGCATGCTTCGCTTCTCCCCACAGCAAAAGAAGGCGGGTATCCGGAACCGTCACCAGCTGTTTATCCGATGAACCGATGATTCCCGCATAACGCGCGGTCATACTTTCCAACTGGGCCAGGGAGCCTACCGGCTTGATCAGGTTGTCAAACCGTTTCTGCGCCGCCCTGATAATCTCTTTGCTTAAAGGCTGAATTTTCGTAACCAGTTCTTCAATATGCATAATTGCCTTCCTCAAACAATATATCCTGAACTCTAAGCAACACAGTATCCGGCGTCTGATTCCATTCTAAAAAGAAATCATCAGCCCTGTCCGAAATACTGTTTATTATCTGAATAAATAATAAGCCAAAAACAAAACGATTACAGTTCCGCATTCCGTTAAAAAGCCAAAGGTATCGCCGGTCAGACCGCCCAGATTCCATTTCAGGTAAAAGGCAAGGGCCATACAGGGAACGCAGCTGAAAACCGCCAGCCTGCACCAGACCGGACCAAGGTAAAACAGAATGCCCGCCGCCAGTACAAGCGCCAGCGGCAAATACACCGGACTGCCTCCGGTTTTGAACATTTCCCCCAGACCGCCGGGCCGTGCGTTGGGAAACAGCAGAATATAAACCACCATCAGCGTCCGGGTCACAACGTACATAGCAACAAGAAGCGGACCTAACACGGCGGTTGGAAAGGAACCCAGCAGGGTAACTTTGGCCAGGATCAGGATGATAGCGCCGATGACTGCGTTGGCACCCACATGACTGTCCTGCATGATCTCCAGCTTCCGCTCCCGGGTCCGGCCGCTGAACACACCGTCCGCCGTATCCATAAACCCGTCATACATCAGCGTGCCGATAAAAAATAATTCCGCCAGTACCAGAAACACCCCCAGCACATTGCCGGAAAAACCGGCCAGGGCGCCAACACGGGAGGCGCCCCACATCAGCGCGCCCATGATTCCTCCCACCAGCGGGAAATACGGCACGGAACGGGCAAAGTCATCCGGGAACCAGACTTCCCGTTTAGTCATCCGTATCCTTGTTAAAAACTCAAGGCAGGTAAAAAAATCCCGAATGTAACGGAAAAGACCCGTCGAACGTTCCGGCAACGGAATATTCAGCCGGTTCCAGAAGCCGGTTTCCTCTTCCACTTCCGTCCCTTTCGTCTTCAAATTTTCTTCCGCCATGGTTACTCCTTAATCAGTTCCCTGTATGTATCCAGCGCCGAACGTAAAATACTGATGGCCAGCGAAGCGCCGGTACCTTCACCCAGACGCATGCCGGCGTGTACGACAGGTTTCAGCTGCAGCACCTCCAGCATCTTTTTGGCGCTTAAATCCGAAGAAAGATGCGAGCACAGCAAATATTTCGCGCAGTTGGGATTGATCCCGTACGCAATCAGCGCGGCAGCCGTGGCGTTCACCCCGTCCACCATAGTGGGAACATGCCGGGCCGCGCCAGCCAGCATCATACCGGCCAGCCCCGCGTGATCATAGCCGCCCACCTTGCATAACACATCCAGTCCGTCCCCGGGTTTCGGTTTATTTACTTCCAGTCCCCTGCGGACCACTTCCGTTTTAATTTTCAGCCGTTCATCGTTGATGCCGCTGCCCCGTCCGACCGTCAGCTCGGCAGGCAGATCCAGAAAGCCTGCGGCAATAGCAGCCGTAGACGTTGTATTGGCGATTCCCATCTCACCGGTCTCCAAAAGATTGCAGCCGCCGTCAATGGCTTCATCAGCCATACGCATACCGGTTTCCAGCGCTGCAACCGCCTGCTCACAGGTCATCGCCGGCCCCCGGGTAAAATCCTCCGTGCCCCAGGCAATCTTGCATTGCCGCACATGGGAAAACCCGTTCAGGTCAAAATTCGTCCCTACGTCCACCACAACGATATCCGCACCGGCATGACGGGCCATCACATTGGCGCCTGCCGTGCCCCGGCCATACCCGTTGATCATCTGCAGGGTCACTTCCTGGGGGAAGGCGCTGACGCCGTATTTGCAGATACCATGATCCCCGCACATGAGCAGCATCACCGGTTTCAGTCCCCGGATGCCTCTTCCGTCCGTCATCATCAGATAATCCGCCGTCAGGCCCGGCAGGATGCCAAAATCTTCGCCCGGAGCCAGATCAGCCCATTCTTTCAGCACTTCCTTACGGATGTTATCGTTTGGCAAAGATATATATAAATCTTCTAACATAACTGTTGCTCCATTCAGAAACTTATTCAAACCGGAACGCAAGCCGCTTGATATCCACCGCCTGCCCGGCTACCACATAAAAAACCTGGTCGGCAGCCTCCCCGATCTGCTGGTTCACCCAACCGGAAATATCACGGTATTCCCGGGCCATGGCATTATCCGGTACGATGCCGTTTCCAACTTCATTGGAAACAAACACGACCGTCCTGCCGCAGGCTTTGGCCGCATCCAGCAGCGCCTTCATACGTTGCCGTATCACAGCGGCTTTTTCCGCCGTGGTGCCCCGGGGCGCATCTTTTCCATACAGCATGTTACTCAGGTACAGGGTAATATCGTCAAATAAAATCGCATCCGTACGTTCTCCCGCTTCCGGGAAAATTTTCTCCGCTTCGTAGGGAGCTTCAAAGGTGATCCAGCGTTTTTCCCGGCGGGCTTTGTGCAGCTTCACACGTTCCGCCATTTCCTCGTCCAGAATTTCGGCCGTAGCAATATAGCCGCACAGATTGCCCGCATGCAGCACAAACTTTTCCGCAAATTCACTTTTCCCGCTGCGGGCCCCGCCCAGCACCAGCACAAGCTTATTCTCTTTACTCAATGCAGCATGACCTCCTGTTGCTCTTACCTCTTAGTTGCCTACGCCTTCCCAATGCACATCATGGGCCGTAACCGCGAAATTGTTGAACTCACCGTCAGGCGCCTTATCCGGCAGATTTATCCGTTATTTATTCTACTGTTTCCTGAACTGCATTTTCCTGTTCTGCCTTCGACTCCGCATCCTGGCTTTTCAAAGCTTCTGCGGCTGTTTCCTGTACCACAGCTTCCTTAGCCGCTTCATACTCCACTTCTTCTTCCGCAGCCTTGCGCGCTGCTGCTTCCTGCGCCGCACTTTACGCAAAACTTACCCGTATTGGTCTTACCACAACTGCACATCCATGTATCCGCAGCATTGTAATCGTATTCCGCCATTGTTAGCACTCCTTTTATTTGTTCGTATCCCTGAAACCTTTCGACACGATTCGCAGTACATTTTCTTATGACTACTCTACGAGTTTCTTATATTTGGAATCTTTCATTTCCCCAGCTTAGCCTCAATCGCCGCTAACCTTGCTGCCAGTTTGGCGTTTTGCTCTTTGATTGCCGCATTTTCTTCCTGCAACGTCCGGATCTTGGCTTCCTGTTCTGCATTGGCTTTACGCTGTTCCTCCAATGCTTCACCCTGTGTCTTCAACTGTCTGGCCATCATCGCCTTGCTGGTAACAAATCCTTTGCCCTTATCCAGCGCAAAGCTGATACCTGCATTAAGCAAATTTTCCCCGCTGCCCATGGTACCGCCCATACTGATCATGATCTTGTCGGTAGGACGATAGAAAATACCAATCGCTGCCGAATGCGCGTCCCGGTAGTTCCCATAACCCAGGCCCATGGAAAACTTGTCGTCCGTGTCAATTGGGTGCAGCGCTGCCAGAGCTGCTGCACCGGCGCCTACTTTGTTCACTTTATTGTCCAGCCTGCTGATGCTACCAGCCGTAGTCTGCGCCAAGGTGTCCATTTGCCCGACAGTGGCTGCATCCGTTGCGTCTACACCTGGCGCGACGTGTTTGATTTGCCGCTCATTTTTCGGCGCGCCAACAGATACCGCATTATCCACGCCAACAGAACCATCGCCTAAAACTACCGCGTTTTTTGCGTCGGTATTTACCTTACTGCCCAGCACAAAGGTATTACTGCCACTAATCGTATTGTCGTTACCAACTACGAAAATATTATTTTCGGTAATTTTATCTCCATCTTTATAGTTGGCATTCCCGATATGATTATTATTACCAACAACATACGATTCATCAGCTGCTACGACCATCGGGTCGCCAATTGCGCCAGCATTGCTTCCGTAGACTTTCAGACCCGAACCGATAGCAATGCTCTGGTTTCCTTTTACCACATTACCATTGCCATCTTTATCTACAGTTCCTATAGAAACAGAGCGTTCCCCTGTTGCTTCACTGCCTTTGCCAATAGCTATTTTAGTAGTGTTTTTACCTAACGTTAAGGTTTCATTTTTACCGTCGTTAAGATATTCATAAACCGTCTTGCCTTTGATAAAGTCGTTGGACGAAGGTTCTACTTGTCCATTCTGTTTTGCCAGCGCATCCACTTTTGCATCGGTAGCAATAATGTCTGCAATATTCAGCCCCGTACCAATCAACAATACAGATACTCCGTGCATGGCATTATCTGCGATCATTCTTGCGACACTTATGTTTTCCGTATTGGTTTTAATCTTTTGCGAATTAGCTGCAATATTCTGCGCATTGGTTGCGATGCCTTTTGCATTGGTCTCGATGTTCTGTACATTTTTCGCAATGCCCTGTGTATTGGTTTCGATGTTCTGGGCATTGGTTTTAATCATTTGCGAATTAGCTGCAATGTTCTGCGCATTGGCTGCAATGTCTTTTGTATTGGTTTCGATGTTCTGGGCATTGGTTTTAATCATTTGCGAATTAGCTGCAATGTTCTGCGCATTGGCTGCGATGTCTTTTGTATTGGTTTCGATGTTCTGTGCGTTTTTCGCAATGCCCTGTGCATTGGCAGTAATCTTGTCCGAATTCTCCGCAATACTGTCTGTATTTGTTTTTACCTGTTTATCCAATGCCGTTAAGTTGGCTGAAGTTGTGCTGCTCTTCTTCACATAATTACCATCGGTCTGTGGGCGTACCTCACTGTACACAGTACCACCGGTAACCAGTTTGCCATCGCCGCTTTCCACAGCGCCAGTTCCCAACGCATTGCCCCAGGCCGCTGAATTATCTGCGGCAGAGCCGTCAGCCGCAGTGGCATTTTTTCCCACATTGGAAGCATCAGCGTTTGCTTTTTTGTCTAACTGCTCTTTGGTAGTACCCGACTGAGTCTGAATTACCTGATCCAGCAAGACCAGATTTTCCGAAACATTCTTATCTTTCTTTATGACATTTCCATCTGCGTTTAGCGTACCGATTCTGTTGGACAAAGCGGTGTCTGCCGAAATGCGGGCGGTAGCTTCGCTGTTCAATGCATCCTTCCGGTCGGCAACTTCTGTTTTCAGAGCATCTGCCGTCTCTTTCAGATTTGTATCCAGGGCAGTAAGATTATCTGCTGTAGTATTGTCTTCTTGAACATAAACGCCGTCTGTCGGGCGAACTTCCTCATATACCGTATCGCCTCTGACAAATTCATCTGCCCCGCTATCGCCTTCCGGAACGACTTGGCCATCCATACTATAGATGCCATCTATCTCTTTAGTCCTTTCCACGACCTCGTCAGCTATATTGTTAATAGCGTCAAGGTTAATGTCTGATACAGCCGCGATCAACTGCAGGTCAGCTTTAGTCTGCTCTGCAGTGGTTTTAACATCACTCAGCGTAGTATCCAGCACAGTCAGATTCTCCGAAACGTTATTATAAGACTTAATGATGTTGCCGTCTTTTTTCAACGTGCCAATACGATTGGATAAGGCAGTATCCGCTTTATCAACCTGAGCTTTCGTATAGGCGTCTGTAATCCCGTAGCCTGCCAGCGTGGTGGCTTTGTCTGCTTTTGCTTTGACTGCCGTATCAACCTGAGCTTTCGTATAGGCGTCAGTAATCCCGTAGCCTTGCAACGTGGTGGCTTTGTCTGCTTTTGCTTTGACTGCCGTATCAACCTGAGCTTTCGTATAGGCGTCTGTAATCCCGTAACCGGCTAGCGAGGTGGCTTTGTCTGCTTTTGCTTTGAGTGACGAATCTACCTGGGTTTTCGTATAGGCGTCTGTAATCCCGTAACCTGCCAGCGAGGTAGCTTTGTCTGCTTTTGCTTTGACTGCCGTATCAACCTGAGCTTTCGTATAGGCGTCTGTAATCCCGTAGCCTGCCAGCGTGGTGGCTTTATCTGCCTTGCCATTTACTGCCGAACTGATGGCATTAGTTGTTTCTGCCCTGGTAAACGCATCACTGATACCATAGCCGGCCAATGTTGTTGCCTTGTTTGCTTTTTGGGCAATCGCGTTTTTATTGGCAGTGACCTGCGTATCTAATGCCGTTAAGTTCTCTGCAGTGGTTTTCGTTTTATTCACATACGTGCCGTTGGCTGGACGCATTTCTGTGTAAAGCGCGGCGGCTTTTACAAACGCATCGCTTCCGTCTTCGATGTCCCCGCTTTTCACTTTAAGCGCGCCGGAAGCAAATTCAAGCCCGTCACCGGTTTTTACGCTGATTTTATTGGTAGCCGCATCAATATTGATCCCATTACCGGCGCTATAGGTTTTACCGCCATTCTGCATGGCGGATTTTAACTGCGCCACATTAACGGCATCCGTATCGAAGGTACCTGCAGCCACACCTGTGATCTGCCGGGTTTCAGTGGCCGCGTCACTGTTGTTGGAAGATGCGCCAACCGCAATCGCATTGGCTGTAGAAACCCATGCCTGACCACTGACAGTACCTCCATCTGGCCGATAACCTGCCACTCCCGCCGCACGGTTTGCCACGGAACCGCCGCCTAAAGCAACGGTATTAGCCAGATTAGCCTTTGCCCCAACACCGATTGCGGCAGAACCGTCCGCGCCTGCAGCCGTGATTCCTCCCAGTGCCGCAAGGGAATTTGCTGCATTCGCGATGGACTGCTTTCCAAATGCTGTAGAGTAATCGCCAAGGGCCTGCGTAACATAACCCCATGCCGTAGAACCCCAACCTTTTGCGATTACATATTCAGGATCTTCCTGGGCTATCGTTGAACCTTCATATCCAACGCCCCAGGCAGTAGCGCCCTGCCCTTCAGCTTTCGTGTAGAATCCCCACGCCGTTGAGTTCAGTGCTTTTGCTAACGTTGCACTGCCCCAGGCAGTAGTATTAATTCCTTCTGCCTTTGCACTGTTACCCCAGGCAGATGCATTGGTTCCGGACCGGGTGACATTGGCCCCTGCCACTCCGGCATTATCTGCCATCGCAGCCGGTACCCCGTATCCTCCCACAAGATACGCGCTGATCAGAAACGCGGTAAGAGTTTGGGCCGCTGTCACGCGCACAGAACGCGACCTGCTGCCTTTGGTATGGTTCTTTGCCAGTTCACTGGCTACCACGTAACAATTCTTTGCTTTACTCCAGATAACTTTATAAATCCTGTTCATGACTAATGTTCCTCCCATTAGTGTTACTATATCAGAATGCTACGGAACAATTAAAATGGATCCGCGTTCTATCAACTTTTTGTCCTTGCAGACTCTCGAACTCCCGTTTCAGCGGAATACCCAGCGTCAGGCTGGAGTAAAAGTTTTTATAGCTGGCTGTTAAGCCCACACCAGTGGAATACAGCGTTTGATCAAGGGCCGCCTGTGTAGTTTCATTTCCAAATACACGCCCGTAATCAAAAAAGGCAAAGGCATTAAAGATGCGTTTCTTATCCAGCGGCACCAGCCAGGAAAGGCTGGCGTTGAAGCCCTGTGAACCGCTCAGGAAACTCTCCTCATAGCCTCGCACACTGTTGGCGCCGCCGATATAAAACATATCCGAAGAAGACATGTTTTTACTCTGGCTGGCCACCTGGGCATTCAGCCGGGCGGACAGCATCTGTCCCCCACCGAGTTGTTTCTGGTATATGGTGTCCAGCTTGTAAGCCGCATAAGAGTCGCCGGTATTATTCAGGTTGTCATACTTAGTAAATGCAATGCTGTGTTTATGGTATAACACGCTGCTTTTTCCATAGTGGGTAAAGGAAATATAGGGAATGTAGGTGTTCCGTGTATCATCTAAAGCTCTGTAAGAGTTAACATCTGTATAGGAATTCTGGTGCAGGAACTGCAGCCCAACTTCATATCTTCGCTTATCGTCCACGAGCAGGGGATGACGGAGAGTCAGGCCGGCCGCATAGGAGCGGCCTTTTACGCCAGCTGATTTCAGGTTTCCTTTGGTAATTTTCGTAGTGTTGTAACCGTAATCAAAATCCAGCATGGTACCCAGATTGTTCACCGGAAGGGAATAATTGGCGCCGAAAATATTCGTTCCCTTGCTGCGCAGATAGCTCAGCCGCAGGGCATCACGCTGCCCGGTTACACTTCGCATCGTATAGAAGATGCCTTCCCGCCAGCGCCCGGAAGTTTCATATCCGGCGTTATCCACATACAGCGAAACCGCGTGGTTGCTCTTCGGTTCAACAGCCGCAATCTCATAATCCGTCGTGCCGGGCTTTTCCCCGGCGTGTACCAGGATGCGCAGCTGCACGTCATTGGTAGCGTTAAAACGCTGCAACCGATCCGTCAAGGCATCCGTGTTGGCCACCTTACCCGGTTCCAGTTTAATGCGGTTCGCAACATACCCTTTCCGGGTATGGCGCAGGCCATTGATGACCACATTGCCGGTCTTGCCTTCCAGCAGGCCGACATGCACCATACCTTCGTGAATCCGCTGAGGCGGCAGGTACGCCTTGCAGACGGAGTACCCTTTTTTCTCGTAAACCGCATTGAGGGCATCCGTCATGTCGTACAGATCCTGCAGGGAAACTGTTTTTCCGGTATACTGATCCGTAATTTTTTTTATTTCTTCTTCTGTTAGAATTTCCGAGGGGTCTGTTTGCACCTGTTTCAGGGTGAACGTGACTGTAGCAGTGCTTTCCTCCGGCTTTACCGTTTGTGTTTCCACCTTGGATTTTTTTCGTTCCTTGTCTTCTTCAATCTGCTGGGCCACACGCTGCTGTTCCATGTAATCCCGGGTGCGGCTCAACTGGACGCCGGAATCATAGCTGGCCGGTCCCGGCAGGGGCTGTGAACCATTACTTCCTGACGCCGGCGAAGCCGCCCAGGCCACCGATTCCGCTGACAATGAACCGGCTGCGTTTTCCGGCAACACCGTCGTTACCGCAGGGGTAAACGCAAAAACAGCAAGCACAGTCGAAATAATCCATCTCGTGGTTGCGGAAGGTTTCGCAACTTTTCTAAACTTATTCATTACCTGCTCTCCTTATGATTATTATTCTTCTTCATAATCAGTTGATTATTTATTTTTATAATCAGTATCTATTTATCTGGGGCTGCATACTGACAAGTACCTCATCAAAGGATTCGCTATAATTTAATGCTTTACGTCTGTTACTTTAATTTCCGACGGACTTGCATTGCGTACAGGTACAAAACTGCCCGCCTTGTCATACCCAACCAGACCGTAACGGTTAAAGTAAGCAATTTTCCCATAGCCTTTACGGAGTTGTTCCGGCAGATCCTTGCCTACCGTCACTTTGCCCATATAAGCTATGGTTCCCGATCCCGTATGGGAAATTACGCTTCGACCGGCAACTACATCCCTGCCATATATAATATCTCCAGCAACAGTATCTGCTATCACATTGCGGTCCGCTTTAACGGTTCCCAAATATATTATATTCCCGTTTTGCGTAATTTTAGCTTCCACGTTACCGTTTGCATTAACAGAATCAACATAAATAATGCTTCCGGTCCTCATCAGAGCGGTAACATTGCCGCCGGCTCTCACATTTCCGTCATACAAAATAAAACCGTTTCCTGCTTCCGCAATAATCCTGTTGCCTGTTTCCACAGAACCGGCGTAGCGGATTATACCATCCTGTGTGGTCGCTTTTACTTCCCCACCGGCTTTTACAGAGCCGGCATAGGTTATATCGCCATTTTTCTTAACGGTCGCCGTAATGTCTCCGCCGGCATTTACAACATCATTGCTGCCAGTGTTGTCCAGCACGCCCGCCAAAAAGATTTCGCCGGTTTCAGTTTCAGATGTTATACTGCCGCTTTTCGATACAATCTTCCCTTCAACGAGAATCAGGCCGTTTTCCGTTTGCAGACTGATGTTGCGGCCTGCAAGGATGTTCATCACCTCATGTACTTTCTTATCCTTGTAAAGGGTAATTTCTCCGTCACCGCCGGTTTTCAACGTCAGGTCCTGCCGGACGTCAAAATCGCCGCCGATGTTGATATCACCGGTTTCGCTGGTGATGGAAAGATTCTTTCCGGTTGTTTCCAGCTTTCCGTATCCCGTAATCACGCCGTTTTTACTGGTAATTTCCATGCTTCCGCCAATGACACTGCCGGTTATGTAGATATCCCCTTGCGCAGTATTATTATGCAGTGCTGCCAGGTTCCGGGCTGTTACGTTACCATTCACTATCATATCACCGTTTTTCCCTTTGCCGGTCTTATCCTGGTCAACCTGTATCGTAGCATTCTCCGCACTCATGCTGCCGGGCACAGAAATACCGCCGCCTGCCAGAGTCTCTAACGTGGCATCGGTACCTGCTGAAAGCTCACCTGAAAGCAGCAGATTGCCTTCGCTTTGCATGATCGCCTTGCCGGAAGTTTTTACATCGCCCACATTCATCGTCGCTGCATCTCCCAGCTGTCCATTGACACCCTTGATATAGGCTTGCTCCGCTTCCAGCGAAATTTCCCCTCCGGTGTTAAGGATACGCAGCGGGTCGTTAGCATAGCCCAGTATGCCAGAATTCGGATCCGATGTCAGCCGCAAATGCTGCCCTGCATTCAGGTAAGCGCCGCTATAATTCTTATCCCAGGACATCTGGATGCCTGCCGCAGAGTCCAAAGCAATCGTATCCCCGGCATACAGGGAACCAACATACAGTGTGGCGGATTTCGAGCCAATATTTTTGATATAGATACTGCCGTTGGCATTGGCACTCTGCAAATCGCCCATCAGGTCGACCCCCAGATACTTATCTGCAGCACCGATATCCTTTGTGCCGCCATAAGCAATGAGGTTTTTCGCTTTCACGTTAGCCTGACCGGCATCCTTGCCCTGCAGCGCGTTGTAGATTCCTTCCTGCGTATACAGTCGAACATCCTGATTTTCCGCATTAATAACACCGGTATTTAAAGGTGAGTAAACGCCATTTTCGTCACCTCTGCCGGCGACAAACACATTCCCGCCGCTGGCGGTGACATTCACCTGCCCTGACGCCTTTACGCCTAAAGGAATCAGATTACCGATGACAAAGGAATACACTGTTCCGTCGGTCTGTACCGTATTGCCATTGGCATCCCGGGCCGTTACGGTCTGTTTGCCCTGTGAATCAGTACCAAAGGTCAGAATATTTCCGTTTTTATCTTTTATCGTCACATCTGCCGCGTCCGCATTAGCCAGCAGCTTCATATTGGAAATGGCCTTCTCGGATCCACCGGTCAGATCGCTGGCAAGGATGGTTGTTGTAGTACCGCTGTTCATGCCGATACCTTTGGCAACCAGCGTCACATTTTTTCCCTGCACGTTAGCCATCTTGCCCTGGGTCTCTGCCGTCACGCCGCTTTCCTTGTTCACAATGGCATTGCGGATGGAGTACAGCAGTTGCTCCTTGGTCCACACATAGGTGGGGTTTTCATATTTTTTCACGATTGCCTGATAAGTTGCGTCCTGAGTCAGATACTCAGCGGCGCTGGCATATGTGGAACCATCCGCTTTCGTGAACCGTTGTTTAACTGGCTCTCTGGCCCCGCCTTTCACAAACTCCTCATATTCTGCTTCTGCCCTTGCCTTATAATTAGCCGCATCCTGTTTCAGTCCCGTGATATAAGCGCCTTCATAATCGGGGGTGCCTTTGATCAGTCCGGTATCGATCCAGTGCCGCACCAGGTCGTCTTCATCCACATTGTTACTGCTTTCCTCCCGGGGCAGAGCATCCAGCAGCCGTCCGTTCTTTGCCGTCAGGATCACGTCACCATCCTGGGACATCACAGACCCGATCCGCATATCGCCCGTTGCTTCTGATAAATAGATGCTCTTTTTGGCGACTGCGTCCACATTGGAGGATTCCGGGGTAAAGCCATAGGCTTCCGAATGAGAATCCATGACGACAGCCTGTTTCTCCGTACCGATTCCGCCATTGATACTGGTCAGGGAAATTTCCCGGCCTTTTACGGCAGTATCTGAACCCGACTGGGTAATATTGCCATCCGCTTTCAGCATTACATCGCCGGTGCCATTGGTTTCGTTTCCGATACTATACAGCTTCTGGATCTCTACATTACCAGGCAGAGCCTGACCTTCCGCCGTACCGCCCTGTACGGTTACGTCTATATCTCCACCATCGGTGGAAACCGCGCTGAGCAATACTTTGTCAGAGGTGGTATAGGTCTTCCCGTCACGGTTAGCGGTACGTACACCCAGAGAAGTAATATTGATATTTTCAATGTTATTCCGGGCCTGCAGATCTGCTTTGCCGGTAATCAGGGCCGTATCCCCTTTCTGGATGATACTGCCTGCCGCCGTGTGGATAGTCAGCGACGCATTAGCCGTATTATTCTTGATGGTATCGGTCAGGTTGATATTGGAACCTGACTTGTTGGTCCCGGTAATGGAAATGCTTCCGGTTTCCGTGCCGATAAAGCCGATGCCGATATCCCGATCCGCCTTCAGGGAGAAGGTGTAGGACTGGCTGGAACCGGTCTTCGTAGTCCATTCCATATGATATTTAGGGTTTGACCAAAAGGCCCAGAAGTCGCCGGACTCTTTCCATGTTCCTGTAACAGTGCGGGTATCACTGGTCACCCGGTTTTCATACACTGCGCCAAACTCCGTGCTGTTCAGCTTTTTACTGTAATCGGTGTCTTTAATCGCATCGATAAATGTACCGCTTCCCAAATCACGGGTAGCCCCCTTATTCATTTCCTTCACTTCGCTGCTGCTTTCCAGTTCTTTAAGTTTAGACTGGCTGCTGGAAGTATCCAATGCGCCCCAGAACAGAGAGTTCTGGACTTTATGGTAATATTTCGTGGTGCCGGTTTCCGTGCCCAGGGTCCAGTTATACCGCAGGCCTCCCTTCACCTTGTATGTACCGGATGGCGTGGCGCCGATGTTATAGCCGATGCCGTCCAGCGTTTTGGCCGCTTTATCCGCTGCAGCGCTGTCCTTTGCATATTGACTGTATTTCTCAATCCTTTTTGTAGCGGAACGTGTATATTCCGTCCACATATCCTGTGCCAGATCAGTGATAGTTATTTTGCCTTCAATATTGTTGTTCAGTATTTTCCCTACATTCAGGTCATACGCAGATTTATTATTGACTGTGATGTCAGCCCCGCCGTCCGCTGCCAGGATCCTGCCGTTGCCCGTGCTGGAAATGCGGCCGGTCAGATAAATCCGGCCTCCTTTTGTATCAATGTTTTCCAGTACCAGCTGCTGATTCTGCGGGTCGTAATACACCTGCGCCACGTATTTAAAGGCGCCGATGGTATGATCAAATACAGGCTTGCCGCCATCGTTCACCTTATACATGGTACGGCCCTCAACAGTCACTTCATTAGACTTAGTCATGAGGCTGTTAATATCTTGGATATCGCCGACTTCCGCTTCGTATTTGCTGTAGCCGCTCTGGATGAGGCCGTTCACGTTAATATCCGCCGCCGCGATATACACGCTGTCGCCGGCGATGCGTCCCAGTTCCGCATTGGTGATGTCTGTAGCCGTCTGCTTCAGTCCTTCTGTCTGGGGCTCTGATTTGTTCACCGTCTTATCCGCCAGCGTATTGCCTTTTGCAATATTCACTGCAAACTTTACTTCATCCGCATTCAGGTCCTGGGGCCGTCCGCCGATATTTACAATACCGTCCACATAGTCCTGGGAGATGCTGTCCTTAGCGGTGAGCTGCACCGTCCGGCCAATAATGTTGGCGCCTTTTGATGTACCGCCGATGGTTATGGAACCGCTGCTGTTAGTAATGCGGATATCCCCGGCATCGTTGCTCACATCCCCCGCTACCGCCACATCGGTAATGGGAGTATAGGTTCCCTGCTTACCGGTAGAATCCTTTACCGAAACGGAAGATCCCACCTTGTTTTCGTTGGTAATCCTGATCACACTGGCCTGATTGCCTGCCGTATCGTTCCGGAAGACAGCGAACGCCGCCGGATTCTTCTTATCCTTGTTCAGCCCGTTGACTTCCTCATTATTCTTCACGCTGGTCGGAACTGTACCATTCCCCTTAAAGAGGATTTCCCCTCCCGGGTCATGAATCCGAATCCCATCCAGTTTCAGATAGGCATTGGAATGATTGGTAATGGTCACCTGGGGGACGCCGTTGGCTTCCAGTTTTCCTTTCCCGTACAGGTTTTCCGATTGTACCGTAATGTTTCCGCCGCTGGCCGAAATTTCCGGAATCTCCACATACCGGATGGTAATGCCGCTGGTAGTATAGACTTTTTCCTCTTTACCGGTCTGCGGGTTCCTTTCCTTCCTGAACAGATTTCGCTTGTCCAGCTCGTCCAAAATGCGCTGCCGCTGCTGCACATAACCCAGATAGGATGCCATGCTCTTGGTGTCCGTACCGGTACTGTATTCCTTGATCAGGGCTTCCACTGCCGCCAGCTGGTTCCCCAGCTGGGTCGCATAATCCATATCGCCGGTCTTGATATCGTCCTTGTTGAAGTTTTCGCTGGAACCAGTGGTGTCGATAACCAGCTCCGACTTTCCGCTTACCGGCGTAACGCCGCCTGCTTTGGGTACAGCACTGCCAGTAATGGTAATATTCACCTTGTTGTGGATGCCCGCTTTCAATGCGCCTTCCACGTTTACAAAGTTATTGTTCGTCTCTTTGATATTAGTTTTACCCGGCTCATTCGTGACCAAACTCGAACTCGTAGAGGCATTTGGCTGGAACAGATTATAGATTACCTTGGAGTCCTTCTTTACAGATTCCGACCCGTTGTCCGCCGTTATGTTGATATTGCGGACCGATGTGGCGTTTCCGCCGGCGCTGACTTTTACCTGATGATTGTTTTTCATGTTATATTTAAAGCTGGGCTCCGATTTAAGCGAAGCAATCGTATTGTTGTGACCTTCCACAATACCCGTCAGCTTTACCTGAGCATCTGCCCCGTCCACGTCGCTGCCTGCGTAAAGGTTAATATCGTGACTGCTGGATAAAGATCCATTCACTTCAATCTGGTTACTGCGATTGATATTGTTCTCCGAAAATATGTTCAAAAAGCCCTCAAAACCGCCTACCCAGGCTTCAGCCAGGGAATTCAGGTTCAGATTATCGCTGGCGCTGAGGATCAAATCTCCGTCGTCAAAAGCCCCTTGCTGATTCAGGGCTGCACCCTTGCCAATGGTAATCTTACTGGTTTCCGTAGTGGTATTGATACTGTGCACGCCCATGTTTTCAGCGAATCCGCCGCCCTTGCCTTCTACCTTGTTAGACAGATTCATGGCGTTATGAGCGTCGTATATCTGCCCCTTAGCCGTGGTCACTTTGCTGTTATCCTCAGCCACAATATTGGCTTTTGCCGTCACCACGGAGGTGGATTTGACATCCGGCGCAAAATTAAAGACGCCGCCTATATTCATATGCGTATTGTATTTTTCCTTTTCCCAGGCGCCGGTAGTGATGTTATTTGCAGCCAGCACATAGGACCGATTCGCATTCAGCGTCGCCCCTTTGGCCAGAACGGTTTTGGTATCCGCTGTCACGTTGTTGTCGGATTTTGCCCAGTTCACGCTGATGACACCGCCGGCTCCTGTCCTGGCGGTAGCACGGGAGGACGTGGTTTGCACAGCACCGATATCGGCCTGGCCCGACACATTCCATGCACCGGCCAGGGTAGCCGTTGTAGTAGTCTTGGTATCCATCGTCACCGTAGAAGGATCTGCTATAGATATGGCAGCGCCGGAATCCCCGTCCGCATAACCGGAGGCATTGGCCTTCCCCGTAGCGCTGATCTTCAGATTCTTCACATCGCCGCCTGCTGCCCGGACAGTACTGAAGTCATTGGCAGAAGCTTCCGCATTTCCAATGCCGATTGCCATAAGCAGACCCACGGAAGTATTGCCCATGGTCGCTTTACGGCCGGCATTGTTCTGGGAGATTACCGCGAGGGATGTGCCCGTTTCCTTATCGGTGTCCTTTTCTTTCTTTTCCGGTTTCCTGTACGTTTCCTTCCCAACGTTCACAGTGGCTGTGGTGTTGGTAATGGCATTGGCGAAGTTGGGATTAACGGAAAGGCCCAACCCTACGCTTGTGCCAGTCGTTTCCGCCTGCGCCAGCAACCTGTCTTCGCTGCCAATGACGGCCTGGGTGAGCACGCTGTCTCCCAACAGTTTGTTGTCATCCGCCACCGTCACGTTAGCCGAAGCTTTTGCCCTCACATCGCTGCGCATCACAGAAACGCCAATAAGAGAAGCAGCGGTTCCGCCGGCATCCGATCGCAGGACCGGTGCGTTGACGGCTTCCATCTTAACGGTATCCGCCTCAAACGTATTGCCGCTTCCTTTTACCTGCACATACGAAGTACTTACGTTGGTTTTGTCATTTTTGTCGGTTTCCCAGTCCCTGGTTTTGGCGGAATTCACCACAACGGCCAAGCCCCCTGCCCCTACACCCGTAGTTTTGGAAGCCACTCTGCCGGTGCGTTCCGTCAAAAGGCTGACAGCGGCCGTTTTATCCTTGTCCTTTCTTGATGCGGATAAGGTGCTGCCGCCTTCCACAGTGACAAAGGTGTTTGCCAGATTCGTATTATGGGCCACACTGACAGAAGCAGTGCCCAACGCCGCGCTGGCTCCGATCATCAGGGCCTTGCTCCATGCGGAATCCGCAGACTGCAGCGTCAGGTCGCCGTCTGTGGCAGTGAAGGTACTTTTATTAACTGCAATGCCGGTACTTCCTTTGGTGGTCAGACCTGCATAGCCTACGCCTACTCCCCCTATGCCTGCGCTTGCCTGAACCGTACGCAGACGTATGGCGTCTTCATTATTTTCCGTGATATTGCCCTGTTTCGCCGCCAGGGAAACGCTGGTACCTTTTACCGTGGAACCGGCTACCGTTATATCGTTCAGTTCGTTCAGATGATATACCGTATCCGCTACGCTGACAGCGCCGATACCGCCTGCACCGCTGCCGCCGTTCAGGTCAGCGTCATTTTTTTCTGAATTATTAACGCTTACAGCGCCGGAAGCAGCTTCCAGCGTAGACTTGTTCTGCACATAGGTATGTACCCCGGTACCCTTCTGACTGTTCCCGGCCTTCGCATTAACCTTCGCCTGCTCCTTTGCCTCTTTCTTTTCCGCGTCACTTAAACCGTAGAAACTGTCGGTCAATTTGGAAGTCGCTTCATTATTGATGCTGTTCAGTACTTTGCCCAGGCTGTCCTTATGGCTGAAAGTTCCTTTGGTGTCGCTGGTGCTTTCACTGTCTGTTACGTTTTCCAAATCATTGATGCCGCTGTTCAGGGAAACAGACAGCACGTTCACCGCAAGGCCGCCTATCCCAGCGCCTACGCCCGCTACGGTAGAATTTATGGCCCGTTCCGTAGCAGTGTTTACCGATAAGCCATCCTTAGCCTTCAGCGTACTGTTGTTTATTAACGTACTGACGGTATCGTTCAGGGTGTTCACATCCACGCCGACGCCGACCCCCGCCAGCAGGCCTGCGCCGCCCGTACCTGTAGCGTCCTTGATCTTCAGTTTGTTGGATGTCCCGATGCCAATAGTATCACCCTGCAGGGAACTGCCGACGATGTTGGTGATTACAGACGTATCAATATTGTTGACGGCCGCGCTGCCGGCAACACCTGCACTAAACAGGCCGCCTGCCACTCCTACAGATACCAGCCGGGATTCCAGCGTGGTACTGTTGGACGCCTCCGCATTGAGTTTGGACTTTGCTGTTTCGGATTTCAGTTCACTGTTCTGCACGTTGGCCAGGACGGAAGAATCCTCATTCACCACACCCACGCCCACATTCAGGGAGCCGGCTCCTTTTAACGAAAGAGTCAGGCCTGCGTCAATGTTCAGGTTGTAGATACGGTCTTCATGATCTGCCTTTACGGCGGTTTCCCCTGTGTAATCCAGTGTAGTATTGGTAACGGTAGCAATGGTGACGCTCTTCATCTTGCTGCTGCTGCCGTTATCACCTGTCTCTAAAGCGGCGAAAGAACTGCCCGCCACGGCTCCAGCCACATTAAAGGCTGACATAGCCTGCTTAGCGTCCGCTGTCACCGCAAAGTTTTTCGCAAACACCGTATTCAGAGACTTGTCTTCCGGCGCCGTATACTGCTTCCTGGAAGCATCCCAGACAGCCTTGGACGTGGATACCCCTGCGCCGGTCTCCCGGTCCACGGTGTTAAAGTTAAAGGTCAGGCCCGCTGCTCCGGCACCCTTATCCCCGAAGGCCACCGCCGCCGCGCCACTGAATTCAGCCTCATTGGTATAATCGGCTGCCCTCACGGTCACATCGCTTCGGGTAACCTTTGTATTTACTTTGGAATCCAGTATCTTCGCCGTTGTCTTTCCGCCAATACGGTTGATGTTCAGCAAGCCCGCCAGGCTGGCGCCGATACCGCTGTCTCCCGCGCCTACCGCCACGCCGGCGTTGGCCAGCACGGAAGATATGCCGTGGGTAGCGGAAGCGTCCACCACTACGCCGGTCTTTTTCTCTTCTTCCCGGCCTTCCTGCAGCTTACCGCCGGACCAGGTGTTTTTGGTCACTGCGCCGTCGATCAGATACGCATCGCTGCCTGTGTTGGCCTTCAGCTTACTCTTTGTTTTGATCGTCTTGTCCTCTTCCGTGCTTCCTGCAGCCACTACCGTGCTGTCCTTTATAACAGCCTCCGTGGAGCCGGACAGTTTGTTGCTGGAGCCGCTTACGCCGAGGGCGGCGGAAACACCCTGGCTGCCTGCAGCCACGTCCAGCACGCCCGCATAGTTGCTGATAGCCTCATCGCTCAGGGCCACCACGCCCACATTGCCTGCGCTGTTGATATTCGCCTTCTCAATTTTAGCCGCAGCATTGTTCTCAATGTAATTATGGCTGCCGGAACCGCCTGCGACTGCTGTTCCTTTCACAGCCACAGAAGCCCCCATGGCCACGCTGGTGATTTCGCCTTTGGCAGTACCGTTAATATACAGGTTCCCCAGATTCATAGCCGTGGCGTTTTGTTTATCCGTATAGGTCACACCTCCCGTAGTGGTATCTTTGATGCGGTTCACCCCTGTCGCCACAACCCCGGCCAGGAAAGTGTCCGGCCCGGCAAGCTGCAAAGCCGCCGCCCCGGTCTTCAGGGTGGAAGAAGTGTCCGCTTTCACAGTCACCAGCGCCGCCTTGCTGCCGCCATCTTTGTCAACAGAGGTATCCTTCAGCCCTGCCGTATTATTTTTGAAAATATTGGCGTCCGCCCCGATGCCCTGGGCGGCAAATTTCGCGCTTTTCACCAGCCCTGCGCCTACGGCTGTCGTGGTCGCTTTGGAAGTATCCGAAGAGATGGCGCTGATTACAGGAGATTTGCCGTCCTTTTTCACGGTCGTAATATCCGTATTGTTGATCTCAGCCCGAACGGTTTCTCTTCCGTCGCCGGCTTCGGATCCCTTGTCGCTTTCTGATAAGGCCACGCCGACACCCAGTGCTACCGTTGTATCTTTAATGGCCAGCTCGGCTGCCCCTGCTATCGTAGTCTTTGTAGTTTTATCCGTCGCCTTTACCGTCACGGAAGATGCGTTGGTTATTTTATCCTTGCTGCTTCCTTTCTTTCCGTCTTTATCTTCCCCGATAACGGCTATCGTATCGTTGTGGCCCCGGTTGATACCAAAGTTGCCGTGAGCTGCTACATTGCCATCATCCTTGTAAGTAGCCGCAGCGCCCAGCGACAGGGCCAGAGCATAGGCGTCATTTGATGCGTCCAGGGACACCTCTACACCTTTCGCCGCCTCTTTCGCCCGAATCTGGTTGTTCCCGGCGTACACACCCGTAGTGTCATCCATGCTATTATAGGCAATACCTAAGCCCACCGCATTCCTGCCCCCGGCAAAGTCGCCGGTCACGTTCACAATGTGACCGGTGTTCTTCGCCACGGCGTTTACCGAATTGGCGGCGATACCACTGTTTGCAGCCGTACCGTTACGGTTTCCGGTGACCGACACAATATTATCCTGATCCAGATCGTTAAAGGACAGAGAACCTACACCGCCCCAATCCGCTTCGCTGAAACTGACGCCCGCCGCCACAGATACGATATTGGTATGTACGTCCGCCGCCGCCTTGACAGAACCAGCTTCCAGCGCCTTATTGTTCACAATGTCAGAACTGAACTTGTTCGCCACACGGTTCACGGAAATTGCCGCTCCGGCGGCGTTCGTCTTTCCTTCGGAAATCTCTGCCGCCACGCTGACAACGGCGCTGCCGGCCGCAGTCCCCGTCCCCAGCTTCTTCGTCGTGTCGCTGCTCAGGTACCCCATCCCGGTAGCATCCACCTTGCGGTCTCGCAGATATTTTTTATATTGATTCTCTTTTTTGCCGGAAATATCCTGACTGGTCACCGTCACATCGCCGGCAGCCTTGACGGCCTCTGTGCCGGAAATATAGCTGCGGTTGGTATTCTTCAGCTCCGTGTAGGCCAGGGAACCTGCCGCCGCAACGCCCCGGTCCGAACGGGAAAAACCCAGACCTGCCGCCGCGTTCACCTGGGTCAGGGCGTCCTCGCCGGCCACCAGCATATTGGAAAGACCCGTGTAGGATCCCCCCTGAATGCCGCTCTGGATATCGTTATTGATTTCGCTGACGGCCGCAGTCATGCCGGCCGCGATGCCCGTTCCCGCCTGATCCGTCTTGACCCAGGCTAAATCTACGCCGCCGGACACCTGGATATCACCGTCATAAGCGCTGTTTTCCAGATCCGTACCGCCTGTATAGGTCATATTATCGGCATTTCCCTCATACCTGGAGGTTGTGTCTATCAGCAGTGCGTGGGCTCCGGTGTTTGCCTTGTTCATGGCCAGGCCGAAAGAGACGCTGGCATCCGTACTGGTCCCCTGGCTGTCATTCGTCAACGCCAGGCCCAGGGCCACCGCGGCTTCCGAACCGTTCCGGATGGCAGTATTCTTAATGTTGCCTGCCTGGGAAATCCGGGACGACAGTACAAGCGCATCTGCGTTCCGGTTCAGATGGTTGACCGCCAGCGCGGTGCCCAGCGCGCCTTTTTTTGCATTGTTGTTGGCAGCCGCCCCGGTTGCGCCGGTAAACCAGTTCACTGCCGCCGCGCCGGCCCAGGCCCCGCTGAACACATCGTCCGTCGCCGTATTGACCAGGGAACCCGCCTTGTCTGCTTCCTTCTGCTTGCGCAGATTCACATCGGCGCCGCTGATGACGGCCGCTGTTTCGCTGTTGACTTTGTTCCAGGCCACGCTGGCCGCCGCTGTGGCGTTGAAGGACGCTTCCGACGCGTTGTCGTTAGCAGGCTGCACCGGGTTGTAGTCACCAAAGTTCCACTTCTTACGGAGCTGCGTATTATTACTGGCTATCGATTTAAGCTTTTTAATCGGGAAATCCACCACATTCTTGCCCGCGTCCGTCAACTGGTCGCGCAGATAGGTTCCCTTCTTATCCCAGTTCGTGAGAAAATCAAAACCGGCGTGACTTTCCGAAGCCTCTGCGCCCTCAATCCCCACGGCGTTCAAGGTTCCGATGCTGTTCCCCGTCACAGAAACGTTATTGGTTGTTACCATGCCTTTGGCAGCCCCTGCAGCTGTTTTTGCCCCCAGGGAATCCGTCAGTTTTTGCTTTGTCAGCTTAAACTCCGCGTCCATCCGCTGCACCTGAGATTCCGCAGCCGCCACTTTACGGGCGGTGGCCAGGGTATTCTCCGCCTTGATCTTGTTCTGCTCCTCCGCGCTCTTTTTCTTAAATTCGTCCGTGTCTGTATCCGTCACGGTCGTAGACGCGTCCGAACCGGTATCGCCGATCATGGCGATGCTGTTCACGTCCAGCAGGTTCACCGCCACCCCGGCGCCCACCGTGGCGTTGGTACGGGCACTGCCCAGAGCCAGGCCGCCGACCACATTGGTTATCGTAGTGCTGCTATCGGCCCCCATGGAAAAAGTGCCTGCCGCCTTGACCGTTGTTTCATCGTCCAACAGCACCAGCGTGTTGTTCCCTCCCGTCAGCAGGTTCAGGGAACCGGACACACTCAGGTTCTTGTCCGCCTTGCCTGCGCTCAGGATGATGCCGGTCTGGATCATTTCGTTTTTGGCGTTCAGGGCAATGTTTCCGCTGTCCTTTCCGGCCGTATTCGCTGCAAGCGACACATTTTTCCCGGACAGGATCAGGCTGTCGCCGATAAAATCCTGTACCGCCACGGTGGTCCCGGCAGCATTGCCGTTGCTTTCCGACATGGCAAAATATTCCCCGCCGTAGCCGGTGGCCGTCACCACATCGGTATCCGACAGCGTATTAACTTTAATATTTTTCCCGGCGGAAATGTTCGCTTTTTCTCCCAGGGATACGATACCCTTATTATGCAGCTTGGCAATGTTAATGGACGCCGCCAGGTCCAGATTGGCGGAGCCGTTGTCCTGGGAATCCACTATGTAGCTGCGAACATAATAGTTGGTATAGCTTTTCGGGCTCAGGGTGTCAGATAAATCCTGCACCAGATTTTTTGCTTCCGTGTTCAGCTTGGAAATGTTCTTCCCTTCTTTTTTTAAGAAGTTCATTACCGAATCACAAAAATCCCAAAAGGAAGCCCGGTCTGTCACCGTTTCGACTTTTCCGTCCTCCAGCATCTTCTGCACCTTCACGGTATCGGATTCTAGATTGGCCAGTTCCGGGAACTGATATCCAAAATTCTTTAATATCTTCCACATCTTTACCGCGCGGTCCGCTACTCTTTTGTACGGTTCTGCCGCATCGTAGGCCTGCTTGGCCGTCGCGTTCAGGTTCACGCTGCCCTTATCGGAAACCAGGGACGCGGCCTCCTGGTTCGCCTTTGCCCCTTGCAGTTCCACCTTGGCATCGTTTTCGACATTGCTATACAGGACGGAGGTCGCAACCGTGACCTTGGACGCGGTGTCCGCATCCTGCTCATTGGCCCATCCCTGTAAGGAATGGTGCAAGCTGTCAATGTGCGCATTTGCCTCCAGTGTCACATCCCCGCCGGGAACCTCCTTACCATTGGCATCCTTTTTGACTGCGTCTCCGGTGGCATTCAGGGTCACAGCGGGTCCAATGGTAACCGCAGCACTGTTGACACTGTCCACCACCGCCACAGCGGCGCCAGCCGTAATATATCCCTGTGCAGTGTTAAAGGCATTCTCCAGACCCGCCAGTTTATCTCCGTTGACAAGCCCGTTCCAGTGAAATTTTTCTTTCAGCTTGTTGGCAAGCTTATCGCCTTTGGTTTCCCTGTTTATCAGCGCAAAGCCAATTAACCTGTCCTCTCCCTCGCCATTGGCATCTTCTGCGGCCACCCTAAGGCCGGCAATCTCGTTTTCTGCCTTGGCCTTTATCGCCCTGGCCTTTACGGACCGGTTGATGTTTACATTGGTTGCCGTATCAAAATCCAGTACCGCGACAGATGTAGACGCAAAGGTTTTATCCGCGCCCTCTACATAGCTGCCGGCCTTCAAGTCGCTGATTGCATGAGCTTCCGCCGTAAAGTCTCCGGCCGATTCGATAATATTCCCCTTGTCAATATCTATCTGGGCCAGATTATCACCGCTCAGCCAGGACACTCCCACATATATGGAATTGCCCTTGTCTCCTTCTGCTATGAGTTGCGTGTTAGGCGTCAACGCCAGAGTTTTCATTTCAACATTTGTATTGGCGTTCGCCTTCAAGGCGATGTCGCCTGCCTTGGAAGTAATGCGCCCCTTCACATTGACCAGCGCCTTGTTTTTCACAATGCCAACGGTAGCTGCCGCAACCGGCATCGCCGATGTGGTATCCGCCACCTTATACGGCCTGACCTTGGCTTCCAGCTTGATTTTCGTGGACGCATCCGCCTGAAGGCTCACATTACCTTCGGCCATAATATCACCGTTTTCCTTCAGGTTCACCTGAGCCGTGGAGTGTTTCTGCGCACCGGCGGCATCGATGTTCAGGCCAACCAAATCGCTGAGCAATTCTTTCCCAACATCCATAATCGGCTTGGTCAACGTAAACTTGGTGCTGTCAAACACATGGGTTGCGCTGGCCGAAATATCCGCTTTTCCGTCAGTCTCTATCGTGCCGTCCATGTCTACCTTGGCGTCCAGATCAGTTTTTACGATCGTTTCAATCGTAGGCGCATACAGGAACGTATTGTTGTGTTCTGTCGCCGCCCGCAAAATCACATCACCGCTCTTGTCATCCGCTTCAGCCTTCAGTCCCATGCGGGAAAAATTTGCGTTCGTAATTACGTTGCCGCTGGTGTCAATGGCATTCACCAGGTTGGTAAAGTTTATATTTTTATTTCCCCGCAGCCATGCGCCTTTTTGAATATCGATGTGGGCAGCGCCCAGCAGCATGCCACTGCGGGTGTTCACCTGACCCTGAATGATAATTTCGCCCTTTGGAGCCAGCTTGAAGCCCTTTAACTCCCCTTGCTCGGCCCATTCGGTACGCATCACGTTAAACTCTCCGTCAGCGCTGCGTTTTCCAAAATTCGAAATATAATGTTTGAATTCATACGCCATCTGAGTGGTGCTGCCCCACATACCGCTGGTGTTCACCCTGCCGTCGAAATTATCGGAATGAGGCACCATGCCTATAAAACGGCCCGCATTGATGACGCCGGTGTTACCGACGACCATGCCGTTAGCGCTCAGGAAATATAAATTGCCGCCGATGCGGTTGTCCTTGATTGCGTTCACCGTGCCCTGGATATCAATTTTGCTGTTGACCAGGTTCACCAGGTTGTCCGATTTGATCTCCGGATGGTCCTTAAGATGAAAATACATATTGGCAATATCGCCCTGGGAAACCTGGAATTTCTGGAAACGGTTATAGCCAAAATTTCCATCGTCGTTGCTCAATATCTTCTGTGTATAGATATCATGTACCTTCCCGCCGGAGGTCAGGGAATTTTTATCCGCATCCGTGATGACGGAAGCGAAACCAGGTGTGGCCTGGAGCATAATACCCACCGTCATCAGCGGCACGATCCAATGGGCTGCCGTACGGGGATGCCATGCCGAGTCAAAGGCCTGCTCCAGGACGTCAGACTCTGCCAGCGCAGCGGCATACATACGGCCTGCTATTGCCTGGGCATGTGTCGCCAGCTGGCTGACGATACTTCTTGTATTATTCTTGCCGTGGTTCTTCGCGATTTCGGAAACGACCACGTAGCATTTTCTAGCATGACTCCAGATTACTTTGAACGCCTTATTCATAAACTGACCCCCATCTAACCCGCATGAAAAAAACGGAATAAAAAACCAAAATGAAAGAGACGACTCCGTGCTGAAACACGATATATCTCACAATAACCCACATTACATCATTATTTCATTATTATAACACAAAACCCGTGACAAAACTATGGCAAATTCTGAAAAAACTACACTAATTAAAGAATCTTTTACTCATCATTTATTGAATTTCTTGCTCTTCGATTTAATGAATTTTATCTTCCTCATTAGTCGAATTTCAAACTATTAATGAATTTCACACTCTTCCCTTGCAGCATTTACAAAATACAAGGCCGTTTAAGAGAAAACACCATTTTGTGCTATACATAAAAAGACCCGCAGGTTTCCCTGCGGGAAATTGTATTTAATTATACGGCACTGCTTCCGTCCTCCAGTTTACTTGTTCGTGTCCCTGAAACCTCTCGCTACGATTCTCTGCGCCGCTTCCTCCGAGCCAAACTTTTCCGTTACGATCTGCTTGTAGGTAGCATTGTCTATTTTGCCCTCTTTCACCTGTTTGGCCAGGTTACCAATAAACCTGGCATCTTCGCTCATGCCGTCCCCCAGCCCGTTCTTTATGTTCACATCGTTTATACCCTTAATTATATCATGCTCCTTGGCTGTGGTACGCGTACTTTCGTAATGGTTGCTGGCCGACTGTTTCTCCAGATAAGCAATCTTCTTTCCCATCTCCGTTTTTTCTGCCGCACTCAGGTTCGTATCCGTCTTCAACTGTTCCCGCAGTTTCTGCGCCTCCGCGTATTGCTGCTGATGCCGTTCCAGCGGCGTACCCTGCTTATGGATGGCCGTCTGCTCATTGAACACACCCGTACCTTTTTCCGGCGCCAGGGATTCATTACGGTGTTGCAGTACTTCACCTGTTTATAAACCTGGGCGCCCGCGTTGCCGGTAATGTGCCAGCCTTTGTCCTCAAGATTATTCGCAGCCAAATCCAGCACGGTATCTCCCGTTGCTTGAAGAAACGCTTCCCCCATGTCTTTATGATTCACGTATGCGTCTGTCATAGTTTCGGTGTAGTTGGTGCAGCGGAATAAGCATTGGAGAATGCCTGGTTACCTGTCAGTGTACCATACGCGTTAACCGACTGGTCCGCCACGAATTTTATCTCCTGGGCTTTTATTGTTTTATTGTCCCAATCCCAGCTTCCTGATCATATTGTCCGCCTTCGTAAGTACTGATGGCTACCCATATTTTAACTTTTCCCTGAACAGAAATGAGAGTAGAAAAAAGTGCTTTTCATTCATTTCTCTGAATTATCTGTGAAGCTTAGAATCCTCGAGGCCTAATTACCTTTCTCGGTCACTTAAGTGACCGGACTTTTTTCGTAACTCCAGCAGTTACGCGGTTTTCCATCCTGCTTTCTGTTATAAATAAAGACAGTCTAATTGTCTGTCTCCAAGTGATACTTCTTTCGTTCATTTTATTGCTTTGTTCGGGAAAGCTGCCACTACGCTGACGCGTAAATTTCGTGTTATATATTAAAAATAGAGAAAATCTTTCTACCGGAAAGAGGCTATAAAAAATTCACCGGACGCATTTTTATACGCCCGGTGAGATGTCGGCGAAAAGCCCTCAAAAACAAAACAATCGCAGAAGTTAAACTGCTCTGCGTCATGCCGGCTTTCACTAACTTGTGGTGAAAGGCTCGATTTGTGTATTGGAATCCCCGATCGCTATGAAATAGAGGATGCGCATCTGGAT